>JALRIQ010000027.1 GCA_023277325.1 Bacteroidia bacterium
TGAGCTAGAGCAGTAATTGATAGATAGGATAGGAAAGTCACACCACGAAGTAGAACTAAGCCTATGTGGACTAAACCAAAACCACGAGACCTACCAAAAGCACCAAGAGACTGGCAAAAATAACAAGGCCAAAAGCGACGCCTTTTTTTCCGGATTGTACCAGCGTTTTTAACTTGACTTTCAATCCGATGGCTACCATGGCCAACATCAATAAAATCTCTCCTAGCTCTTGCATAAAGGAGATAAACGGAGCAGGTAAAGTGAACACAGAGTTCACAACGGTTATGATTAGAAAACCGGTGAGGTACCAGGGAAATTTAAACTTGATTTTGCTAAGTCCTTTGCTTTTATCGCGCAATAAAAACTGCATGAATAGCAGGGCAGGAGAAAGCAAAGCTACCCGAGCCAGTTTATATGTAATGGCTGCTTCGCCTACCTCAGGGCTAATTGAATAAGCGGCTCCTGCCACATTACCTACGGCATGCAAACTTCCCCCGATTATCAGTCCCAAGTCCATATCCGACATCGGGAAAAAGGGCAATACCAGAGGGAATAGCAGCATCATGACCGTGCCTAAAAGATTTACCACGGCCATGGCCAAGCCCGTTTCCGTTTTGTCGCTATTAAGCTGGGGTGCCAAAGCGGCGATTGCAGATGACCCACAAACCGCAGTTCCAAACCCGATGAGGAGTCCGGAATTGCCAGGACAATTCATCTTTCGGGAAATAACCCGGGTTAGAAAGAGTGAACCAAAGAGAACTACCGCAATAATTATAAAGGAGGTGGCTCCGAGTCCGATTAGGTTTCTGTAATTGATGCTAAAGGAGAGAAACAAAATAGCCAGTTCGAGTCCGCTGCCCGAAACCAGCTGAATACCCGACTCGAAGCGAGCAGGTATAGAAAAAATATTACCCAGGAAAATCCCAAGTAATAGACCTAAAATGACCGCATTAAAATAAGGAATTACAGGTGCCAGCGGGTAGGCAATCAGTCCAATTGCCAGCACCAGTAAAATTCCATTTAGATTTTTTAATCCCGTCATTCTTTTGGGCTTACTGACTTACTGGTCCAGACCAGGCGCTAATTCCACCGCTTAGATTGTAGATGGAGGTGAATCCGGCGCTTTCCATAATTTTGGCCGCACGTCCGCTTCTTCCGCCAGACTTGCAGTAAACCAAATAGGTTTTGCTTTTGTCCAAATTAGCAATCCCTGCCTGGAAATCACCATTGATATCAATGAACAAATCGGCACCGGTAATATATCCTGCCTGAACTTCACCTGGAGTGCGCACGTCGATAACGATGACATTGGTATCATTTAGCATGGGCATCGCCTCAGCTTGTTTGATGTCTTGAACGGCAGGCGCTTCCTGTTGGGTTCCATCATTCGTCGCAGTGGGGTTGTTTCCGCAAGCGGTAACCAATAAAGCCGACATCATAAAGCCAGCCATCAATGTATTTTTAATTAGATTTCTTTTCATGCTTACAAACTTAGTATGCTTAACAGGACTCCTTGGTGATTTGAGTCACCTTGACCAATTATTCCTTTTTTTCATAGACGCCAAAGTGAAAATCGGAGGCTCTATCTTGAATGAATTTATCCTCTGCTTCAAAAAGCATACGCAAAAAGTCTTTGGTCTCATTTGAATCGTCCAAAAAATGCTGGGCAATATCTTTAAAGAGCAAATGAAGAATATTTCCGCCAAAACCTTGCTCATAGCGCGGCGTAAAATGCTTTTGCAATAAGGGGACAATTTTAGAAGGCTCTATGGATTCTGAAGGGTCGGTGAGCAAGGTACGCCAAAGTCCGGGACGGTAAGCCCGTTTTTTAATTCCTTTCCCTTGGGCATAGCTGCGGTAGGTTTTGGGCAGTTTTTGCAATAAACGATTGACTTCTTTTTGCTGTTGCGAGGTCCACATCATTCTATCGGGACCTACATATTCATGTACAATCAATAACCCTTTTGGCTGAAGTTTATTCTTGAGTTTTGGGATAAGACTGTCCAGATTCCCAAAGTGGTGAAGGGAAGAATAAAAGAACAGGATATCGCATTTACTTTCTTCCTCCATCCAGGCATAAAAATCCTTAACCTGGTAATTGATTTTGGGAAAATGATCGAGTTTCGCCTTTTCAATGCTTTTTTCACTCAAATCGAAAGCGGTGATATGGGCAATTTCAGGAAAGTTGGCAAAACGGCGCTCATGAGAACCAGTGCCGCAGCCGGGCGAAACCATGCTTAATCCTTCACGGCCTTTCAAGAATTTTTGTTGAACCAGCTCCACATAATCCGTGAATTCGCCTCGTGTGATTTTTTCTTCCCAACGGTGACGAACCGCTGGAATATTCCACCAGTTGGAGGGAGGGAGTTCGGTGAAATCCCAGGTGCCCGCAACCTTTTTTTCTTTAGATGCAGCAATCCTTTTCAAAGCCTGAATCCCTTTGAATTGGAACTTTCTCCAGAGGTCGCCGATATCTCCTAGACTGATGAGCGTTTTCACCCCACAAACATCAACATTCTTGTCCGAATCTTCCGTCTATTACTTTAGATAAAAGACGTGGATTTCCTTTTTTTAATTAAAAGCTTAACGAACTTTGCGGCAGACAAAAGCTATGACTTTAAACGTTGGAGGGGTTCCCGAACACTTTAATTTGCCCTGGCACTGGGCATGGGAACATCAGTTTTCTAATCCACTTTTTCCTGTTTTTGAATGGAAGAGCTACCCGTCAGGAACTGGAGCTATGTTGCAAGACCTTCGGAATAAGAAACTGGATATTGCGATCCTCTTAACAGAAGGCATTATTCACGATATTGAATTAGGCAATCCCAGTCGAATCATCCAATTTCATGTAGACTCTGCTTTACGTTGGGGTGTGCATGTTGGAGCTGGGTCTGATTATACCTCTATCGATGACTTAAAAACCGCACGCTTTGCCATTAGCCGTTATAAATCAGGTTCACACCTAATGGCTTATGTATTGGCGGAGCGCTTGGGACGCAGCCTGAATGATGAGACGGATTTTGTTTTGGTTGATAACCTGGCGGGTGCAGAGAAAGCATTGGCCAAAGACCCAAATCTGGTTTTTTTATGGGAGCGTTTTACTACCAAACATTTGGTAGACCGTGGACAGTTTAATTACCTCGGCGATTGTTATACGCCTTGGCCAAGTTTTGTTGTCGCAGCGCGCGAAGACGTACTCCGCAGTCATGAGGATGAAGTGATTTCCCTCTTGGATCATGTGAATGAGATTACGCGTAACCTGGCAAAACGCAGCGATATATTGGATATTCTCTGCATCAAATACCGCTTAGAGCAAGCAGATGCTTTGGAATGGTTTACTGCGCTGCAATGGAATGCGGGCCGTGAAAGCAGCGGTGAAGAACTGGAAAGGGTAGTTCAGCAATTGGCCCATTTTAAGTTGGTTAAACCAGAAGCCACTGCACTGGATTTCTTCGATTGGATACACCCCGTGGAATGAGCTGAGAGCTCAGAGTTGAGGGTTTAAAGCTGAGAGCTGAGGGCTTAGAGTTGAGGGTTTAAAGCTGAGAGCTTACAGTTTTTTGGTTAACGTATCAACAATTCATCTCTCAACGCTCAACTTTCAACTCTCAGCCTTAAACTAAAAAACGCCAGGCAATGTGCCCGGCGCTTTTTGGAAATTTCTAACGATTCTATTCACAAGATTTTATTTGAGTTTAAGTCCGTAGACTTTCTCTCCACCATCTTTGCCCATTCCTTCAATGAGAACGGCACCTTTTTTCGATTTTAGAAGATTGCTCACCTCTTGCGCTGAATGTACTTCCCGTTTGTCGATATGGGTAATCACAAATCCTTCTTCTACTCCGGCATTTTTAAATGCTCCGCCAGTAATGGATTCTACTACGACTCCATGACTAATCTTCAGTGACATTCTTTCTTCACGCGAGGTATTGCGGAACTTGGCTCCAGCAACTTGGAAATTGGCCTTTGGAGCTTCAGCTTTGATGATTTCAGCTTTACCTTCCTGGTTATTGAGTTTCGCTGTGAATACTTTTTCTACTCCCTTGCGACGAACGGTTACTTTGATATCATCACCCGGATAATAGCTACTCACTTCTTCCTGAAGCTCCGAGCTGGAGTTTACCGATTTCTCGTTGATTTTCAAAACCACATCACCTTCTTTGATTCCGGATTTTTCAGCGGCACCACCTTCGCTAACTCCTGCCACATAAACACCTTCAATTTTCTTGATGCCTTTTTCGTCAGCAAGGCGCGAATCCACATCCTGGATCGAAATACCCAAGAACCCGCGTTGAACGATACCGTACTTGAGCAGGTCGTCCATTACCTTTTTTACAATGTTCACAGGCACCGCAAAGGAATAACCCGAATACGATCCGGTCTGTGTGGCAATAGCGGTATTAATCCCTACCAGATTGCCATTCAGGTCGACCAAGGCTCCTCCGCTGTTTCCCGGGTTTACAGCAGCATCGGTTTGAATAAAGTTTTCTATGGCAAATTGATTATCGCGGGTGCGCAAGAGGTTAATATTTCTTCCCTTCGCACTTACGATACCTGCAGTAACTGTAGAAGTAAGATTAAACGGATTACCAACGGCCAAAACCCATTGTCCGACTTTAACCTGGTCTGAGTTTCCAAAAGTGATAAATGGAAGCTCATCTTCATCTATTTTTAATAAGGCCAAATCCGTTTGCGGATCGGTACCAACCAAACGCGCTACATAACTGCGCTTGTCGTTTAAAGTAACCTGAATACTCGTAGCGCCATCAATAACATGATTATTGGTGGCGATATAGCCGTCGTCGGAGATAATAACTCCAGAACCTGAGCCTTGTTGTGGTCCAGGGTTTGGCATATTGAAGAAATTGAATGGATTGTCGTAGTCCTCCTGTCCGCTCGATTCAATTGTAGAAATGATATATACCACTCCAGGAGTGACCTTTTCACTTGGAACTGTGAAATCTAACGTTGTAATTGCCGATTGTTCGGGGTAGTTGGTAAAAGCAACATTTTGTTTCTCTTCAAAACTCTTTGCTTCCGGTGTTTGTGTAAATTTTGTCACACCTACTGACACGAGTCCGCCAACACTTGCTGCGAGAACAATGCTCCATACTTTTTTCATATTGTAATCTCTAGGTTTTAATTAATTGAATGAACTACTTTTCTATTTTAACTTTCAGTGAATACCATTTTTGCTAAAAACAGTTAACGTGAAAAGGGGTTTCAAGAAATATACCAAAAAACAGAGGGAAAATTTAACTTTGATGCTCGGATGGCCAACTTCAGAAAAATAGCAAGTCGACCGTTTACTTTTTTCATTCTTCAAGCATTAAATGGCAAAAGGTGATGTGGGGAAGAAAGGAGTGGGACGACGAAACCTTGGTGACAGAAATACGCAAAGGCAACAAGGAAGCCTTAGTGCAATTGTATGAAGGGAACTATGCCGCAATCAAGAGTTATATCCTCAAAAATAGCGGTAAACCCGACGATGTGGAAGACATTCTTCAGGAAGCGGTTATTGCCATTTGGCAGAAAGTTGCCCATTCTGAGTTTGAGCTGACTGCCAAAATGAGCACTTTCCTTTTTGCTATTGCCAAAAATCTCTGGTTGAAAGCCCTAAATAAGGCGAAACGCACTGAGGCTATGGAGGACCACCATGAAGCAAAAGCGATAAGCACTGCCCCTCACATTGAAAGTAAAGACCTGCAGATTGTTGTCCTTTATATGGATCAGTTGGGCGATACCTGCAAACGTTTGCTGCACCTTTTTTATTTTGAAGAACAGGATATGAAAGAAATTGCAGTTCAACTGAGCTTTGCCAATTCGGATACCGCCAAGGCAAAGAAGTACCAGTGCTTTAAAAAGTTAGAAGGACTGGTGAAAGCACATTTTACAAAGTCGGATTTTATTGGATAGGTATGGAAGAGCAAGCTATTTACAACCTATTTGATTGCTATATCCGGGGGGAACTCAATGAATCGGAACTCGAAGACTTTTTGGCACGCCTGGAGTCGGATCCCGACTTTAAAGAAGCTTTTAACCATTATTACCTCATTGTAGAAGGAATCCGCGAGCATGAACGTCAGGAGCTTCGTGCTTTCATGAATCAAAAGGCGCGTATTCGTTTTATGGGCAATCCATGGTCAAAAACGTGGACCTACGCCTCTGCAGCCGTGTTATTGGCATTTGGTGTATTGTATATCACCCTGGATCAAAGCGCGAAGCAAGAGTCGGTAGCGACCAAGGAATCTCCAAAGGCGAAAAAGGCAAAACAGGATACCGCTGACCAGGTTGAAGTGGAAGGGGGGAATGAAAACCTCGCCATGGAAACTCCCCAGGCAGTAGCACCATCATCAGAACCCTCTCTTGTTCAAGTTATGGAAGACGGGTCGGAAACGACAGCAGTAGCGGATGAAGTCGAAATTAGCGAGGAGTTCGGCGCAGAAATCATGTACCCAGATCCTTTGTCAGGCGATGGACGAGTAGCCATGGAGCAGGAAGATGAACTTCCGGTTAAAGTGGATACCCGTGTTCATGACATGTTGGTGACCTTGATTATTTCTTTCGAAAAAGAGGAGAAAACAGATAGTTCCCGCCGAGATGTGCTCAGAAAAAAAGAGCAGTTGCAAAGCGAGAAGATTGCCATCCAATTCTGGAAATCACCCATCAACTACAAAGGGTACCGTTTCGATGGCAGGAAGCTTGAGGTATTCGGATTAGACACTTTCGATCAGGTGAGCTTAAAATACCGCGTGGTAAATGCCGACTTAAAGGTGTACGAAGTTTACCTGAAGTATGGCAATGCCTATTATAAGCTCGAAGACGATAACCGCTACCATGCGTATGTGCGTGTGAAAGACGCTGCAATTATTGAAGAACTTAAATGAAAATCAGATTTTATAAATACCAGGGCACGGGGAACGATTTTATCTTAATCGATAACCGCCGCCTCGGATTGCTTCATTATACCCAAGAACTTTTTGAAAAATGGTGCTCACGACGATTTGGTGTGGGAGCAGACGGACTCATGTTCCTAGAGGAAGAAGAGGGTTATGATTTTCGCATGGTCTATTTCAATTCAGATGGCCGCCCAAGCAGCATGTGCGGCAATGGGGGAAGGTGCATTGTGAAGTTCGCGCACGACCTCGGCATCATTGGCAATGAAGCGCATTTTATCGCGGTAGATGGTCCGCATGATGCCAAAATAATAGATGGGATAGTCGAGCTGAAAATGCAAGATGTGCAAGGCATTGAAAATACCGAAGGAGATTTCTACCTGCAAACCGGATCGCCGCATTATGTGCGCTATAAAAAGCAAAACCTCGAAGAAACGGATTTGATTAGCGAGGCAAAATCGGTCCGCAATAATGAACGTTTCAAAGCGGAAGGTACTAATGTTAACCTGGTTCAGGATAAAGGCGACCGTCTGCTGGTTCGCACGTATGAGCGTGGGGTAGAGGATGAAACCTATTCCTGTGGAACTGGCGTTACAGCAGTGGCTATTGTCAATCATGTTTGCTCTCCAAGCGACAAAGACTACAGTCAGAAAATCGAAACCAAAGGAGGGAATCTGGAGGTTCGTTTCCATAAAGTAAATGATTCAGAATACCGTGAAGTATGGCTTTGCGGACCAGCTGAATACGTCTTCGAAGGCGAACTTTCTCGCATTTAATCGGCTTTTACTTCCGTGCTGGGCCGTTTTGGCTTAACTTGCGCTATTTTCCCAAGCATAAATCCAGCGTTTTGAAAGTCGTCAACACCATGCCGTTTCTTCTTGTGTATTCTATTCAGGAGCACCTTCATTTCGGCTATGTGATTGAGCCACACGTCGTCCAGATCAACAGTCTGGGGAATCTGACCTTATCGCATCAGCGGCTTTTTTCCGCCAATTTTTCCTATTACGAAAAGGGAATCGACGAGATCGATAAACAGTTGGTCCTGCTTTTAGAAGAAATGGATCAGGAGAAAATTGTTAAACGCTTTCATAGCAAAGGCACCATTCGTCCTGCTGAGTTTTTCAAAAAGCATTTTAACGAAGACATTCAAAAAAAGCTGATTCGGCCTTTTATAGAAAACCGCCTGACAGAAGCCTTGCCTTTATTGGTGGATAAACCCGTTTACCTGATGGGGAAAGATGGTAATCCTGCTTCTCAGAAGGTAGAATTGGCATCAGAGCCTGCCTCTGTTTTGTTTCATTTTCGCCGCGATGAATTGGGAACAAACTATTTCCCTACCCTTAAATGCAATAATGAAACGGTAGAGTTTAAAGGACATGAAGGGGTTTTGCTCGTGAATGAACCTGCCTGCCTATTGAATGATGGTGTTTTGTACACCTTCCATAAAAATATCGACGGGAATAAGCTTCGTCCATTTTTAACGAAAAAATACATCCATATCCCTAAGGCCACGGAAAAAACCTATTTCCAAAAGTTTGTCGTGCCGATGGTGGAGAAGTTCGACGTGTATGCAAGAGGATTTGAAATTCGCTCGGAAACCTTGTTGGCAAGTCCAGTGCTTACGATCGATAATTCCTGGGGAGATGGTTTACGTTTGAATTTAAGCTTTAAGTATGATGCGCATATGTTTCCCTACCATTCAGGGAAGAAGGTAAGCGTATTTATAGAGCGCAATAACGACGACTATATCTTCCACCGTGTTCGCCGCAATAAAGCCTGGGAAGAAACCCAAAAAGCATTTTTAGAAGAAAAGGGACTAGTCTTATTTCAAGGTTCTGGCTTTAAAGCTCAAGAGGGTGTTCATGGATTGGATTGGTTGAATGAACATCGCGAGCTATTGAATGCCCAAGGTTTTATCATCCATCAAACAGAAGAGAAAAAATACTTTATCGGAAACCGCAGTGTCGAGCTAAAGGCCAGTGAAGATGGCGATTGGTTCGATGTGCAAGCGAAGGTGCTATTTGGTGATTTTGAAATTCCTTTTAGTCGCTTACGTCGTTTCCTTCAAGAAGGTAAAAAGGAGTTTCCTTTACCCAATGGAGAGATAGCCATTATCCCCGATGAATGGTTTACTCAGTTTAATGAGCTCATCGAATTGAGTCATGATCCTCAAGGATTACGACTGCATCGTCATCATTACCAACTCCTGGAAAACCTGCAATTGAGTAAGGCTTCCCAGGATTTGCATGCTCGACTTAATGCGATAGAAAACTGGAAAATGGAAGTGCCTGCGCGTCCACCAGCTACCTTCGAAGGCAGCTTAAGACCCTACCAGCTCGACGGCTTTCATTGGTTTTATTTCCTGAAGAACAACCGCTTCGGTGGATGTTTAGCAGATGATATGGGACTTGGAAAAACCATTCAGGCTTTGGCCTTACTTGCTAATGAAGGAGAGCTCAATGCAAAATCAGAAATTAGTGAAGAAACGCTTATAGAGCAAAAGCAAAGTGCGACCGGTGCCCAGGAACAAATAGCGCACTTCGATACAGGAAGCACAAAAACCGCTAAAAAACCTAAAGGTCAAAAAGCCAATAAGGCAGTTAACCTTGTTGTTGCGCCTACATCATTGGTATATAACTGGCTTCATGAAGCAGCCACCTTTGTTCCCGATATGCGGGTATATGTGCATACAGGCTCTCAGCGGAGTAAGAGTATGGCCGTATTCCAGCAATACGATTTGGTAATCACAACCTACGGTGTGTTACGTTTGGACATCGACTGGATGAAAGAAATGCCTTTTCATTTTGTCATCCTTGATGAGAGTCAGGCGATTAAAAACCCAGCTGCACTCACATCAAAGACCGTTAAGGAGTTAAAGGCCAAGCACCGACTGGTACTGACGGGTACACCTATTGAGAATACCGTTTCAGACCTTTGGTCGCAAATGAACTTTATCAATCCAGGGCTACTTGGGAGCTATTCCTATTTTCAAAAACGTTTTGCCATTCCTATTGAAAAAGAAGGAAATGAAAAGGCGAAGGAACGTTTGCATGCGTTGATTGCACCCTTTGTGATGCGCCGCACAAAGAAACAGGTAGCGGGTGATCTTCCGGATAAATACGAGTTGGTGCATTATTGCGAAATGACCGAAGAGCAGGAAAAGCTTTATGATGAAACCAAAAGCGCATTCCGAAATCAAATTTTACAGGTAGTATCGGAGCAAGGCTTTAAAAAGTCGAAACTTCAAATCTTAAAGGGATTGATACTTCTGCGCCAAATCAGTAATCATCCACAACTTGCTAATCCGGAATTCCTGGGTGAATCCGGGAAGTTTATTGAGATCACAAGGATGCTGGAAACAGCGATGCAGGAGGGACATAAGATTTTGTTGTTCTCTCAATTCGTAAAACACCTGGCCTTATTTCGTGCCTATTTCGAAGAGCGGGGCATTCGCTATGCTTACCTAGATGGAGCTACTGCCAGTAAAGACCGCTTGAAAGAGGTGAACCGATTCAATACCGACGAAACACTCAGCATCTTCCTAATTAGTTTGAAAGCAGGAGGTACCGGATTGAACCTTACCAGTGCCGATTATGTATTCCTCGCAGACCCATGGTGGAACCCAAGTGTTGAGCGTCAGGCAATTGATCGGGCACACCGAATCGGACAGACGCAAAAAGTATTTAGCTATAAATTCATAACCAAAAACAGCGTTGAGGAAAAAATCCTGTCCTTACAAAAGAAAAAACTCTCACTTTCTGAAAATTTGATCGATTCGGATGATTACGTCCTGAAAAACATCGATTTGATAGAATTAGAGGAGCTTTTAGAATAAATACTTTTTACTGACTTATTTTTTATTTTTATTTGACGAATCTTAAACTTAACACAATGAAGAAACTTTTTACTACCGCATTTGCTCTTATGCTCTGTGCTTCCATGGCATCAGCGCAACGTCTTGTAGACATCACGGTTGAAGTGGTTAATCCTCCAGCAGGCGGAACCGTAACCGACCAGGTTCCATTTGATATGGACGTTAAAGTAACCAATACAGGTCCGGATGATATAAAAATGGGCGATAGCTTGGTTTATTTCTTGGTTATCGGAAACACAATCCAAAACAAAACTGAAATCTTGACTAACTCTAAAGATATTCCCAACGGATCTTCTGAGACTTTCACTGTAAAAGATATCAATATCCAAGGTAGCCAAGGTGGAAACTTCAGCCTTTGTGCATTGGTAGTTTTGATCCAACGTTCAGGTATTGATACCGTACGTGATAACGTAGCAGGTGGAAACAACATAGGATGTAACAACGTGGTATTTGCTAACCCTAAAGGATTGGATGGACTTGATGAGTTCCAATCAACTATCTACCCTAACCCTGTAACTGGCGAAAAAGCAATCATCAG
>JALRIQ010000028.1 GCA_023277325.1 Bacteroidia bacterium
ACCAAACACGCGTCCATTGGGCATGTATTCGCTGGTGCCACGGAAGCGGTCTTCGCCATCAACTGTGCCCTCATTCGTGATGTTGAGCGTGCTCAGCAACGTTTCAACGTTCGGGTTCAGTTTGATGGATGGCCGTCTATCGTATTTAGCGGATGGCCAGGTACCTCTTTTGGTACGTTTGGCGGTAAGGTGAAGGTCATCGACAATAATATTTCGCAAAATGGCTTATACCGTATTTTGGTATCTCCAGACTCAACGGATGAAAACTGGCCGAATCTATTGGCCATGGGTGGCGGAGCGAAAGGGTATGCCTTATTGAAGGATGTACCAGTTTGGTATGAATTATGGCGACGTCTGAATGGATTCCCACCGGAGTTCTACAGAATGGAAGCAGCCACAGCTAAAAAAGAAGGAGGAGCTAAATGATAGCATGGGTACTTGCACTTGGTTTACAGGTAACAGCACCCGGTGATTCGGTTTTGCAGGCAGAACAGTTTGCAAAGCAGGTTATCAATTATCATCCAAGGGCCCAACAGGCGAACCTTTATGCTTCCTATGCAAATGTGGAATGGTTAAAAGCCAAATCGCTAACGCAGCCTGGACTTTCATTGGGTTACGACAGAAAGACTTTCGATGCCAAAAACTATTGGAATGTATTTGGAACGGAATTGAGCATCCCAACCCTTTATGGGGTAGAGTTCTACGGTAACTTCGATCAAAATACAGGTCAGTTTATGAATACCGAGCGTAATGTTCCTATGAACGGACTGTATGCTGGTGGTATAAAAGTGCCTTTGGGTAACGGACTTTGGCAGAATGAGATGCGTTATACCCGAAATCGGGCAAAACTTTTTCAGGAAAATGCACCAAACCAGTCCAAGGCAGACTTGAATGATTTGTTACAAGAGGCCATGTATGCCTATTGGAATTGGGTCGAGGCCTATAATATTTGGCAGATCAATGTGAAAGCCGCTGAGATTAGCGAAAATCAGCTTCAGGTTGTAAAAACCTCGGCATTGCTGGGTGATCGCCCTTTGATAGACACGCTAGAGTCGCATATGCAATGGCAAAATCGATTATTGAATGCGAATGAGGCATTATTGCGGTATCAAAAGGAGCGAGCCTATCTGCTTAATTATATCTGGGAAGAATCTTTAAAAGCACGATTCGAATCATCCAGCATGGTTCCGCCTCGTTTAGAAGATATCAGTCAGGTGAATATGGTGGCCGATACAGCAATAGAAGCAAGGTTATGGCGCGATGATCATCCGGAAATACGCCAGATTAATGTGGCGCAATCCATTTTATCGGCTGAGCTGAAATACCGCAGAAATCAATTGCTTCCGAAGGCTGAATTCAAATACAACCTTTTATATGATCCAAACCAGAGTTTTCAGGCCTTACAGACTATTGGAAACGATTATTATAAAGCAAGCATAGGGGTTTCCTTTCCTATCTTCATGCGCAAAGAACGGGCCTCCCTTCAGTATACGCGTTTAA
>JALRIQ010000029.1 GCA_023277325.1 Bacteroidia bacterium
AAAATAACAACAACAACGACTTCGTCAATTTTTACCAATATCTCGATGTATTGATTATTGATGATGTGCATTTCTTTGCCAAAAAAGAAAAGACCCAGGAGATCTTCTTCCAAATCTTTAACCACCTGCACCAAAGCGGTAAGCAATTGATTCTTACTTCGGATCGAGCGCCTAAGGATTTGAAGGATATGGATGAGCGTTTGCTCTCACGTTTCAAATGGGGCTTAAGTGCCGATTTGCAAGTTCCTGATTTCGAAACACGTGTTGCTATCCTGGAACATAAAATGTACACCGACGGCATTACCCTGAACAGGGAAGTGGTGGAGTATGTTGCCCATAGCATCGATACGAATATTCGTGAACTCGAAGGTGCATTGATTTCTTTGTTGGCTCAAGCTTCTTTGAACCGTAAAGAAATTGACCTGGATCTTGCCAAGCAGATTCTAAAGAATTTTGTGAAGAATGTATCCAAAGAAATCTCCATCGAGTATATCCAAAAATTGGTTTGCGACTATTTTGGAATCAGTATCGATATGGTGAAGAGCAAAACCCGAAAAAGAGAAATTGTTCAAGCTCGTCAGATTTCCATGTACTTCGCTAAAGATTTGACCAAGTCATCGTTGAAAACCATTGGTATGCACTTCGGCGGACGAGATCACTCCACTGTGATCCATGCTTGCCAAACGGTGAATGACCTGATGGAAACAGATAAAAAATTCAAGTTAGATGTGGATGAGTTATCAAAGCGCATCAAGATAAATACCCTCTGATTTTTTTACAAACGCATAGAAAAAAGGACTGTCGACATACTGTTGTGAGTCCTTTTTTTCGTTATTCCCTAAATTCTGGGACACAATTTGCTTATTTGTAGCATCATGCAACGCGGTATCGCTCTAATTTTACTTTTTCTGTTCTTCATTTCTTCCAAATCCGGGGGGAATAGTGAGGGAGATGGCGAAATGCTCATTCGGCAAATCGACTATCAAAACCAGCAAGAAGCGCAACAAATTGATTCTTTCATCAAGGCACTTCATAACAGAGGCCTTTTTAATGGAACTTTATTGGTGGCACGAAATGGTGGAATTGTCTACCATGAATCCATGGGGGTTGCCGACCGAAGCACTGGTGATAGCATCACCAATGAGATGCCTTACCAAATGGCATCGGTAAGTAAACCGATTACGGCTGCGGCGATTATGCTCCTGGTACAACAAGGAGAAATTCAGGTGGAAGATAAAATCACGAAGTATTTCCCTGAACTCATGCAATTTAATCAGGTGACGATCAAACACCTATTAACCCATACCTCTGGAATTCCTGATTATATTTACCGATTACCAGCTGCTTGGGAGAAGGAAAAGATAAATCGTTACATGACCAACGAAGACTTGGTGAGTTTCTACTCCAAGAAAAAATACCGTTGCATCTATACACCAGGTTACCGCTACGATTATAGCAATACCAACTATGCCCTTTTGGCTTCGATTGTAGAACGCGTAACTGAACAAAAGTTCAGTGATTATGTAAAAGCCAATATTTTCGACCCACTTGGAATGTGTAATTCCCATGTGTTTACACCAGAACAAGACAGTACTACCGGAAACCCAATCAAGGGCTACCGCTGGACAGGAAGGTCCTGGTTGGAGTATGGTGAGGATTTCCGCAATGGAATTGCAGGCGACAAAGGGGTTTTCTCTACGGCTGATGACATGATGCGTTTTGCCAAAGGTTTTGAAGCCGATTACCTTTTTTGCAATGAAACCTGTGAACGTATATTCAAACCGACCTATACAAGAGGACGTGGAGAATCAGAATATGGATTTGGATGGAGAATGCGCGAATGGGATAGCATGCCTGTTGTATTGCATTATGGCTTTTGGAATAGTTTCAGAACGGGGCTTATCGAATTCCCTGAATCCGACGTAACCTTCGTTATCCTCAACAATTTTACAGGAGCCTCAGGAGGACGGGTAAATAACCGCGACCTCATCATCCATGAGCTCATGAAAATCATGTTCCCTGAAGAGCCCATCAAATTGGAGTTTGCCAATGTGGAAGACCATAACGACGAAGGAACAGAATCAGAAGGCGGAGGAGATCCTACCAAAGAAGCTCCCGCCGACTCTACCGAGGATTAGGCATAGAAGCATCTTCTTCGTCTCGCCCTCTCTCGTCTCACCCTCTCTCGTCTCGCCCTCTTTCTATTCATAATTTCACCCATTAGAAATCCATGTTAATCATTGCGTTTCTGCGGTTTTAGCT
>JALRIQ010000030.1 GCA_023277325.1 Bacteroidia bacterium
AGGGTGCAGTCGCCGCTCCAACTGCCGGACTCCATTTTACGCCCCAGGTACTTGCTGGTTTAACTGAAAATGGCATTCAACAAACCCGACTCACATTGCATGTTGGGGCTGGAACATTTAAGCCGGTTAAAGTTGATGACCCGAGGGACCATGCCATGCACAACGAAAAAATGGTAGTCAAGAAAACGAGCATCCAAGAACTCCTTCTTGCTGAGGGACCGATAATTCCTGTTGGCACAACCAGCATGCGTACTCTGGAATCCTTGTATGTATGGGGCTGTAAACTGACCCAAAACCCAGAGACCCCATTTTTCATCGAGAAGCTAGAGGCCTATTCGCTCCGAGCCGTTGGGCCAAAAGTTGCCTTGCAAGCTATTCTTCATTATATGGATGAAAGGAAATTAGAAGAGGTAATGGGACAAACGGAAATTTTGATTTATCCGGGATACCGTTTTGCGCTATGTAGTGGATTGATCACCAATTTTCATTTGCCCGAAACGACCTTAATCATGCTCGTTGCCGCATTCATTGGTGATAATTGGAAGAAGGTTTATGAAGCAGCATTGACGAACGATTACCGTTTCTTAAGCTTTGGGGATAGCAGTCTGCTTCTCCCTTAGTGTTTCATAGCTTCTTCCCGCATTTCCTCAGAAAGTTCCTTTCCCAGATAACGGTCGATAATCCCATGAGCAAGGTACAATAAGGGGGTTAATACAATGGCCATTACGCCTTTATAGATATAGTTGACCAAGCAGACAGAAAGAACAAGGTTCAGAGGCCATTGATCGGGTGTTCCTAGCTTACCAATAAAAAAGGCGATGAATAAAACGATAAAACTATCGACCAACTGAGAAACCAAGGTCGACCCTGTTGCGCGGAGCCAAATACTCTTTTCACCGGTTCTTTTCTTCAGGGCATGAAACACAAATACATCGATTATCTGTCCGAGTAAAAATGCAACCAAGGAACCAATAATTATCCAGAGTCCCTGACCAAATATGGCATTGTAAGCTATATCCATATCCAGGGTGCCATCTTCCAAAATTTTTATTTTCCAGAATTCGGCGGGTGTAGTATTCATGGCAATACTCACCATGAAAAAGGCATAGGCAATGAGTCCGGCGGTGAGGTAGGAAAAAAAACGCACCCCCTTCATGCCAAAATACTCATTGATTAGATCCGTCATGATAAATACAACAGGCCAAAGTAAAACGCCCGCCGTCATGTTAAAACTCAGTGGATTCCCAAAGAAATTCCAGTTAACAGGCTCGAGCCCCAAGGTAGCTTCTGCAGAAAATATTTTCACGCCAATAAACTCGGCAATCAGGGCATTGCATAAAAAGAATGCACCCATTACAAGGAATAGACGTTGTTTTTTCTGGCTATTTTGACTCATGGATGTTCGTAGGTATCTCCAAGTTCTGGAATCTCAATATGCATAAAACCTTCTTCGAGCAGTTTTAGTTTGAATGCTTGTTGGGTATCGTATTCACCATGCACTAAAAACAGCTTACTAACCAGTGCAGGATTTTGGCATTTCAGGTACTGAATCATTTCCTGATAATCGGCATGTGCACTAAATGCATCCATCACTTCTACCCTTGCCTTCACTTTCTTTTCATCACCAAAGATTTTCACATACTCTTCCCCGCGACGTAATGCGCCTGCCAAACTACTTGGTGAGGCATAACCAACGATCAGGATGCAGTTTTTTTCGTGTTCAATCGCATTAGCTATATGATGCTTTACCCGACCCGCCTCCGCCATTCCGGAGGCAGATATTATGATACAAGGCTCATTTCTTTTGTTTAAAGCCTTGGAATCTTGCACATCAGTGATATAATGCAAGCCGGGAAATCCAAATGCATCTCCATCCTTTTGGATATAAGAGAGAATATCTGGATTAAAATCTTCTTCATGGTCCTGCATCACACGTGTGGCTTTAACCGACAAGGGACTGTCAACAAAAACCTCGATACGCGGAAGTTCACCTGCTGATGATAGTTGATCCAGCATATAAATCAGCTCCTGCGTTCTATCTACACTAAATGCAGGGATGATAACTTTACCTTTATTCAGCACGCAAGTTTCACGGATTGTTCGAAGAAGTTGCGCTTTAGCTTGACTTGAATCGTCGTGAAGGCGGTCGCCATAGGTCGATTCGCAAATGATAAAATTGGCTTGAGGAAAAGGTTCCGGACTGCGCAATATAATATCGCCAGGTCGGCCAATATCTCCTGTAAAAAACAAAGTCTCAAACCCTGTCGATTCATTTATTTCAATGAATACCCCTGAGCTACCGATGATATGACCACTGTCGTAAAAACGAAAACTGATTTCTTCATTCAACTTTTTAGTAGTTCGGTAGTCGACTTCCCTGAATTTACTCAAGGTGCGTTCTACATCCTCAAGGGTATACAAAGGCTCAAGCTCGGTTTGTCCACGGCGTTTTCTCCTTTCATTCACATAGCGGAGATCATTCTCCTGAATATAGGCAGAGTCCATCAACATGATTCCACATAAGTCGATGGTTGCCGATGTTGCCCAAATTTTTCCTTTAAAGCCTTCTGCTACCAAACGAGGAAGCAAGCCCGAATGATCAATATGGGCATGCGAAAGGATAACGTGGTCGATCTGGGAGGGATCAAAACCAAAATGGCGGTTCAACTCTTCTGAGTCAGGACCGCCA
>JALRIQ010000031.1 GCA_023277325.1 Bacteroidia bacterium
GAGCTGGCCTTGCGTTCCGGCCGCGCGTGCGAGCAATCCTTCGGGTGCGCAACACAGATCTACCTTCACTCAAAAAGTTACGGCAGACAGAAACGAAGTGCGAGAGGGGAAAGCCCCATGCTCCCTGCTCCCAGCCCCCTGCAAGACTGAGTTTCAGTTTCAAGTAATGAAAGCTAACTCGTCTAAACCCTGAACCCCTGACCTTAAACCCCTTTAAAAACACCCACAGCCATTCAAATCCTGCAGCGTATAGCCGATGCCAAAGCCAAAGGAAGGAATCACACTTGGCGTAAATGCCGCATTCGGTCGATATACCGCGAGGAAATCGGCACGGAGGAACAAGCCCCCATCGGGCTTTTGATAGCGATAACCGACGCGGAGTGGGAACAAGTGTTTTTCGTATTTGCTTTCCGGCGTGGTATTCATATACCGATAAGTAAAACCGATACCAATCTCGGGGTGATGGTTTTTGCTTCCAAAAATTGCATTCAGCTGAACGGGAACATGAGTGGCCCAATCTACTTCACCGTATTTTGGTGTTTGCCAAAGCGCAAAGCCCAACCCGAAGGAATATTTCACTCTGCCCCTATCGAAGAAGATGCGGTCGTAATTAATGCTCGGATACGCACCATACGCATCAATTCCCAGGTAAATGGTATTTCTGCTTTCAAAGGGACGTGCAAACTTGCGTGGTTGTCCCTGAACCTGAATATTCATGCAGCAAAGCATAACAAAGCAGAGCATCGAAAAAAGGAATAATCGGGTCTTGCGTGACATCGTTTCAAAATTAGTTTTTTCGTGGGTGATTATCGACTTTTCGACCGGTCGACTATTCGACTTATCGATTCTTATTCTTCTCCTCATTCGTCACTCCTCCATTCCTCACTTTTTTTTGACGCGGAGCCCTCCGCTGTGTTACAACTGCGCTAATCGCTACGGCGCACGCGGTCGGGATGACGGGCCATAACGCTATTCTACATATTCCTTATTCCTTTCTCTTCATTGCCTTGCGACACTTTGACTTCCCAAAATACACTTTGGACCCCCACAATTCCATTCATTCCTTATTCCTAAATCCTAATTCCTCAACCTCAACCTTATCCTTAACCTCAACCTATTTCCCTATCTTCGCTTTGTGTTTCGCAAATTGCTCTACATATTGAGTGCCATTGGCATCCTGTTTCCAGCGGATTTAGGCGTGCACATGCTACAAACACCGTTGATGTGGGCCCACTACCAAGAGGCCTTAGAACAGAATCCTGAATTGAGTTTTACCGATTTCCTGGATTTTCATACCAGTGAAGATGACCATGAACGTGGTGGAGATCGCGAACATGAGGAAGATGTTCCTTGTCACCATCACCATGCTATTCAGTTTACGGCTCCTGTTTTTGTTGCTCAGGAACCTGCTCAGATAAGCCTGGATATATTTGAACCAGAAACACTCATTTGTTTCGGTGAAAGCCTGCGTATTCAGCCTAGCTTTTACCAAGGTTCTGTATGGAACCCTCCACGAATGGCCTAATGCAACCCTGACCTGAATAAGGTCCATTTCTTTATTGCATTCACGCTAATTTTAATTTCATGTTAGAATATATCATGCGCTTTTCCGTCAGGAATAAGCTCATTGTAAGCATTGTCATTTTGGCCATGGCGGCTTGGGGAATTCATTCGCTCCTCAATCTGCCCATTGATGCAGTGCCCGACATCACCAATAATCAAGTGCAGGTTATCACGATTGCCCCTGCACATTCGGCACAAGACATAGAACGCCTGGTAACCTTCCCTGTGGAGCAGACTATGGCCACCATCCCCGAACTTGAAGAAGTGCGCTCTTTTTCGCGCTTCGGACTCTCGGTCGTTACCCTGGTTTTTAAGGAGCAAACCGACATTTACTGGGCGCGCCAACAGGTCGGTGAGCGACTGAGCATGGTGGCTTTGCCTCAGGGCATCGATAAACCAGAAATGGGACCAGTGAGTACGGGACTTGGTGAAATCTACCAATACCAACTCAAGGTAAAGCCGGGTTTTGCCCATCAATATTCCATCACCGAATTGCGCAGCATTCAGGATTGGCTGGTTCGTCGGGCATTGCTGGGGACCAAAGGATTAGCCGATGTATCCAGCTTCGGCGGACATGTCAAGGAATATGAGGTTGCCGTCAACCCAGCTTTGATGCAGAGTCATGGTATTTCTCTTCCTCAAGTGATGGATGCCTTGCAACTGAATAATGAAAATACAGGTTCATCGTATATCGAAAAGAACCAGCAGGCCTATTTCATTCGCAGCGAAGGCTTGGTAGAAAGTCTGGACGATATCGCCAATATTCCAGTCAAGCTATTGGAAGGGCGCAACGTGGTCCGTATCCGGGATATTGCCCAGGTAGGATTTGGTCATTCGAAGCGTTATGGCGCCATGACGACTGATACCCTCGGAGAAGCGGTTGGTGGCATTGTGATGATGCTCAAGGGAGAAAACTCCTACCATGTGGTTGAGGATGTCAAAATCAAAATCAAGGAAATCGAAAAAACCTTACCTGAAGGAGTCTATATCGATGCCTACCTCGACCGAAGTGAATTGATTAATCGGGCAATTGGCACCGTCGAAAAGAACTTATTGGAAGGGGCGCTTATCGTCATTTTCGTCCTGGTTATCTTCCTCGGAAATATCCGCGCCGGATTGATTGTCGCCACGGTTATTCCCCTTTCCCTGCTTTTTGCTTTGAGCATGATGAAGTTTTTTGGCATTTCGGGCAACTTGATGAGTTTGGGGGCAATCGACTTCGGACTGGTGGTAGATGGTTCGGTAATTATCGTGGAAGCCACCATGCATCATCTGGCTATTCGAAAACAGAAAAGAAGACTCAGTCAGAAGGAAATGGACGAGGAAGTACTCACTTCGGGTTCTCGAATTCGTAAAGCGGCTGCATTTGGTGAGTTTATCATCCTTATCGTGTACCTGCCGATACTAACGCTTCAAGGTGTTGAAGGCAAGATGTTTCAGCCCATGGCACAAACCGTATCCTTTGCCATTTTAGGTGCTTTCATCTTATCTCTCACTTACGTACCCGTGGCTTCTGCCTTGTGGACTTGAGATGCTGCACCTTCATGTCTTTCAATTTCAATGTTCGGTAGTTGTTGACACCCAATAACACCCTTATTAGGATCGATCTTTAAATAGACGAAATTATCACCATACTTCGATAAACCTCTACACCACATTTGTAAGTTGGTGTTTATATCAAGTACATTGTAAAAAAGATCTTCAAGAATATTCTTAATTCTTTTTGATTCGGAATAAATTGTGAGTATCTGACCTTTTTCGGACATCGTTGTTGATTCTTCCGAATAAATGTCTAAGGCGGCTGAAATCTCAGGAGTGAATTCCATTGATTCATAATCATAGTATGCGGCAAGCCTGTTCGGTTCGTAGTATACGGATTGATTATATAAAGATTGATCTAATTTGGCCCATTTATCGGCAATGTATTGAGATTGTTGTTGTTGCAACATCTCTTTTTCGAAATCTTCTCTACTATCTGTTTTTAAAATAGTATCTCTATCAAATCGATATTGTGGTGGGGATGACGGTTTTTCCGCTTGGAAACCGAACACCTTGGTTAATCTTTGATATACTGTTAAATTTTGTTTGGCCATACTAATAAATATTGAACTTTATAATATACGAAAAATTTTTGACATTTAAAACTGTTTGACTTTTTTACCAAATAACCACGAATATTCTTGATATTGTTCTTTGGTCATTCTATTATTTTGATTATTTGGTTGTCCATCCATACTCATTGATCCAATAGCGTCAAATGCGGTCCCATGGGAATAAAATGATTTACTAGTCTCATATGTTCTTTCCGACAATAACCAAGAATCTAACATCGCCTTATTCGTACTATCACTTCTTTGTAATTGTGTAAATGAAATGTCCGCGACGTACATAGCAATAGCCATCGCCATAATAGCATCATCATGGGCTCCCTTCATATGGTCGGGTCTACCATTTACATAAACAAACGTATTTAATTCGTTCAATAAACGAGAAGACCTAACACCAAAACCATGTCTCAAACGTTCCTCAAATGCAGCAACAATTTGGGCTCTCTTATTATTAAAATTAATACCTGGTATTTTATCTTGTCCTTTCTTGTTATAGTCCCATATATTCATAGAATTAACCCCATCAATATAAAGGTCTTTATATCCCATTTCTTGTAGTTTCCTAGATGTAGCAATACCCATACCACCAGTTATATCAATTACTACGAACGCCCTGTAAAGTGTCGCCCACTTGTACACAACACCCGCCAAGTCGTCTGGGGGTATCTTACCAATGTATTCAGCGACCTGTTCGTTTTCATCAAAATCAATAACACATATTGATGAGGCATCG
>JALRIQ010000032.1 GCA_023277325.1 Bacteroidia bacterium
GGTCTATTGACTGTGGTCCATGTTTGTTTTGGACAAGCACTGGTTCATTTTCAGTCAATTCACAGATATTCTGTAATTTACCCTCTTGATGGTAAGGCTGTTTTCATTTTTTCTGGGTGCGTCGGTTTTCATTTTTCTGGGGTATACACTTATTGGAAGTGTCAAAATAATCACGGGGAATAGCGCACAATCCTGGTCTGATATGAGTGGTTTTTTTATCGGGTCGGCAGTTATTGTAACTCTTTTTTATTATTCGAGACGCGTGAATGTGGAAATTGATTCTCAGGCACAAAATGAAACAGTATCGGCGGTGCCTTCTTCTGGGAAAGACCCAAATGAGCCCAAATATTACCGTCTTATCATTACAGCTGATGATGATGTCTGCTCTCGCATTTGCAGTGGCTTTAAACACCCCAATTTAAAAGGGATATTTGAAGATTCGGGTTACTGGTACAGCAATGGAGAATCGGGTCCGGAGTGGTTTACGGTTACATTGGAAGCCAAAGATGAACACCGTATGGAAGTGGAAGAAGCGCTAGATCAATTTCTAAAAGAACATCAATTGATGACTGGGAATCGGTATTGGAGTTAGGGCTGAGGCTTTTTCTAAATTTCTCAACATCCTATTTATTAAAACCTGAATGTCTCAGGATATCCGACTCCAATTCGTACCCTTATTGATCTTACGCAAGTGGGCATTCAGGCCTTGGTTTTCTGGTGCCATCAGGGTAGGGTCTTTTTCCAGAAGCTTTTCACAAAGTGTGCGGCTGATTTGAAGGATTTCTCCGTCTTTACTTAGGTCTGCCAACTTCAGGGAAGTGAGTCCGCTTTGGCGCAATCCATCAATTTCTCCAGGGCCACGTAGTTTGAGGTCGAGGTCGGCGATTTCAAAACCATTATTGGTGGCCACCATGGCTTCTAAGCGCATTCGGGCTTCTCGCGAAAGCTTATTGCCAGTCATAAGAATACAATAACTCTGCTCACTGCCCCGACCAACTCGTCCGCGCAACTGATGCAGTTGACTCAATCCAAATTTCTCTGCACTTTCGATTACCATCATGGAGGCATTGGGCACATTAACACCCACTTCGATAACAGTAGTAGCGACCAGAATTTGGGTTTCACCGCGTTTGAAACGTTGCATTTCGCCTTCCTTATCCTCGGCACGCATTCGTCCATGGACAATACTTACTTCATACTGAGGACGAGGAAACTCTTGAAGAATATGTTCATAACCATCCATCAGGTTTTGGTAGTCGAGTTTTTCCGATTCTTCAATGAGCGGATAAACGACATACACCTGGCGGCCCAACTTGATCTGTTCTTTCATGAAGCCAATTACCCGCAAGCGACTTGATTCAAAGCGCATGGCTGTTTCAATGGGTTTCCTTCCCAGCGGCATTTCATCTATCACAGAAACATCCAGGTCGCCATAAACCGTCATGGCCAGGGTTCGGGGAATTGGGGTGGCCGTCATGACCAAAATATGCGGAATTTCTTGTCCTTTTTTCCAAAGCTTGGCCCTTTGCTCCACGCCAAAGCGGTGTTGTTCATCAATCACTACAAGGCCTAGCTTATGGAACGCTACCGTATCCTGAATCAAAGCATGGGTACCGATGAGAATATGCATTTCTCCAGACTGAAGGGCTTCATGCAGTACCTTCCGTTTGGCTTTGGATACCGAGCCGGTAAGGAGTCCTATCTTCAATCCAAGGGGTTCTGCCAACTCAGCTATGGAATTATAATGCTGGGTAGCCAGAATTTCCGTTGGAGCCATGAGGGCGGCCTGGTAGCCATTATCCAGTGCAATCAACATGGACATGAATGCTACCATGGTTTTTCCACTTCCTACATCACCTTGCAACAGGCGGTTCATTTGTTTGCCCGTGCCCATATCCGCGCGGATTTCCTTGATTACACGTTTTTGGGCATTGGTGAGTTCAAAGGGGAGATGGTCTTTATAAAAGCCATTGAATAGATCGCCAACCTTTTCGAAATAGATGCCTTTTAATGCTGCTTGACGGGTGCCTTTAATCAATAGCATTTTCAGCTGGGTGAAAAAAAGCTCTTCGAGTTTGATGCGAAACTGTGCCTTTTGTCCGAGCTCATCGGTTCCTGGAAAATGGATACGCAGAAAAGCCTGCCGTCTGTCCATAAGCTTCAATGTGTTGACAATAGAAGGCGGGAAAATCTCAGCTACCTGATAGGCAGGGTCGCTGAGCAGGGTATAGAGCAATTTTTGAATTCCACGGCTATCCAGGTGGCGGTTTTTCAGTTTTTCGGTGGTGCTATATACTGGTTGTAAACCTTGAACTTTCTCCTTATTGAAGTCCTCCCAGGAAATGATTTCCGGGTGTGCCATGCTGACCTTTCTCCCAAAGGCGGTGGGCTTTCCGAAAAGCACAAAATCTTTGTTTGGCACAATTTGCTTTTGCACCCAACTGATGCCCTGGAACCATACCAATTCAATCGTATCGGTGCCATCGCTGAATTTGGCAGATAGTCTGCGCCCTCTGTTTTGCCCTTGAATTTTCAGGTCGAAAAAACGCCCTTTGATTTGGACGTAGGCAAAGTCGGGGTCGACCTCAGCAATTTTATAAATGCGGGAGCGGTCTACATAACGAAAAGGGTAATGCATGAGCAGGTCCTCAAAACGATGGATATCCAGTTCCGTTTTGAGCAAATCGGCGCGAGCCGGACCGACGCCTTTCAGGTATTCTATGGGAGTGTCTAAGAATGCAGCCACAGCCTCAAATTTACGCGAAGTGCTGTCAAATGCATGTCAAATTTTGAATTCCCTAATAGGAAGTTGGGAAACTTGGATCGGTAACTAAAATGGCATCGGCTTTTCCTACTTTATCCTCATCCAATTTGTCTAAGGATTCCTGATCAACCGTGCTGATGGTGTAGATTTTCAAATTTGGGTTGGCTTGCTTGAGGTACCAAACAATGCCTTCATGGTTATCGGAGTGATAACTTCCGTTCCAATGGTAAAAAGTTTTTCCAGCTTCCCAGTTGGCCAGGATAAAGTGGGCCATGGTGGCATCTTTAAAGGCTTGTGCTTTAGGTAAGTTCTCATTGCTATGTCCC
>JALRIQ010000033.1 GCA_023277325.1 Bacteroidia bacterium
AATGGCACGTTTCACATAAAAAGCTCCGGCATTCCAAGGTGTATTTTTTCTTGGTTCAAAGAATGCCCAAGCGTCCACAGTTACTCCGGATTCCAAAATTGCTTGTTCTTTCCTGACCACAAAATTTTGTGCACAGAAGAAAGCAAAATCATGCACCCTATCCTGCTTGTAGGTGATGGTTTTCATCTTACCCACGCGTTCCTTATCCGGGCCAAGAATGGTGTCTTTTCTTGGAAAAGTATTCAATTCGGCTAGTTCTTCTAACCATTTTTTCTCCGAATCATTCTGCAATACTCCGGTAGAGGCTACGCGGTAATCAGCAGGCAACTCAATATTCACTTCAAAACTTCCAAACTCAGAATAGAACTCCCCTAAATCGAGATAAGGCATGGCATGCCATCCATCTCGATCATAAACCGCTGGTTTCGGATACCATTGAGAAATTTGATACGATTTACCGACATGGCCTAAGCGACTGAAATCGCCAGGTAACTGAACCACAAATGGTGTTGAAATATGAACCGAAGCTCCCGGAAGTAAGGGTTCCCGCAACTCAACTTTACAAAAATCAATATGCTCCTCATCATAATTCCAGATGAGCTTCCCCTTCTTATCTGAAAAGTCCAGACTATCTATCCATCCGCGCATAGAATCATCGGCAAAATGGAGTTTTGAATTTCCATTGCGCACCAACTGTTTTGCCAAGGCTGTTTGGTTATTTCGGTAGGCATTTGGCCATAGATGCACATAAATAAAGGTTAGGGTATCTGGCGACTTATTGATGTATTCAAATGTTTCTGCCCCAATTAAATGATGGCGAACATCGTCGAGCCGAACATCAATTTTATAGTTTACTTCTTGTTGGAAATAAACCTGCTTAGTTTGTGCGAAAGCGACGGCTGACGAAAGAAGGCTAAGGAATAAAAAAGGGAGTTTGCTTAACATGACGCTTTCTGGTGTTTCAATCAAAATTAAGTTCCATTGTCTAAATAGTTTGAACTCATCTATAAAAAGCCCAAATAAGCCGAGCAAACGCCTTGGACGAGCGGTCAATTTTCTCAGATATCGTATATTCGGAATACCAAATCATGAAAAAAACTCTTACTCTACTATTTATCGGGCTGCTTTCGCACGCCTTGAGCTTTGGGCAGGTTGCCAAAGAGCGTGTTGTGCTGCTTGACGTAGAGACAAATAAGCAGGACCCAAGCATCACCTTGAGCTGGAATTATGTTTCGGGGATTACCGGTTATGCCGTTTCCAGAAAGCTTCCGGGCGAATGGAAATGGAATGTGCTTAAAAACCTTTCTGAGTCCGATACCGTGTTCAAAGATGAGAACATTGAAGTGGGTAAAACCTACGAATACTTTGTTCAAAGGCAGATCGGCAATACCTACCTCTATGGTTTTGTTGCCTCAGGAATAGAAGTAGACCTGGTGCATTACCGAGGGGAAATGTTCATTGCCATCGATAGTGCGCTTAACCAATCCATACCGGATGTACTCGCTACCTTTTATCAAAATTTAGTAGGCGATGGATGGCGCGTTTTTCCAGTCGTTACAAAAGCAGATTGGGGAGTTGTAGAACTAAAAGATACCATCAAGTCGTGGCACCTTTTAAATCCTGGTCGTCATAATGCCTTGCTGTTGCTCGGCGATATACCTGTGCCCTATTCAGGCAATTTAAACCCAGATGCCCACCCAGATCATAAAGGAGCTTGGCCAACCGATACCTATTATGGTGAATTCTCAGGAAATTGGACCGATGGGAGTACCTATTCAGGTGCATCCCGTCCAGAAAACGTGAATCTTCCTGGCGATGGAAAATTTGACCAAACCATTATTCCTGGTGAAATGAAGCTTCAAATTGGTCGTGTTTACCTGGATAAACTGAGCACCTTCGGTCTTACCCGGGATAGCCTCTATAGCCGCTACCTCGAAAAAGACAGGGCCTACCGTATGAACGAATGGGATGTTCCGAGAAGAGGACTTATCGATGATTTGCTCAATGCTTTGGGAGGAGAATACCCAGGAAGAAATGGATTTCAGAATGGAAATGCACTATTCGGAAAAGAACAAACCATCACCTCCTACGATACCTTTATCAAGATTTTAAGAACTGAACCCTATCTCTTCAGTCATGCGAGCTCCACGGGTGGATATACAAGCAATAGACAGCTCAATTCGTCTATGTTCAAAACCGCAACCTACGGCGTATTCCAAACTTCTTTTGGAAGCTACCATGGTGATTGGGATATCAATAACAATTTGCTTCGGGCTGAAATTGCAGGACCAGGTTATGGGCTCACCTCGGTTTGGGCCGGAAGACCGCAATGGCATTTCTTGCATATGACCATGGGTGCACCAATTGGTTATTCCGCTCAAATCACACAAACGAATTTTATTGATGCCAATCACCAAACCTATGACCCAGGTTATGGAGCCGGATGGGTGCATGTTACCTTGATGGGTGATCCTACACTGCGTTTACACATGATTTCACCTGCCAGTGATTTAAATGCTTCTGCAAACGGCGCTGGTGATCAGGTAAATTTGAGCTGGACTGCCAGTCCTGATCCAAACGTTATGGGATATTGGCTCTACCGTTCTGATTCCCTTTTTGGAATATGGAACCCTGTTAATACAAGTTTAATCTCAGGAAATTCCTATACCGATATCCATCCTTTGAAGGGATCAAACCACTATATGGTGCGTGCTATAAAGCTTGAAGAAGTGCACAGCGGAAGTTACTATAACATGAGTCAGGGAACATTTGCGACGGCGGTTGCAAGCAATGGAGATGGCAGCATTCAAAGTTTGGCTCATGCCGAAGGTGGAATCAAGATATATCCGAATCCAAGCAAAGGTATTTTGCATATTCAAAGTGTCGACTTACAAGGAGAAACGGTATTTGTATATGATGCATTAGGCAAGCTCGTTCTTTCTCATCAACTGAAGGATGGAAATGAGCTCAATCTGAATGCCTTGCAAGATGGCCTTTATATTGTTCGTCTTGGAAATTATTCAGAACGCATTATACTCGCTAAATGAAGTTAGACGCGGACTATTGGGATGAAAGATACCGTCAGCATGAGACCGGTTGGGATCTGGGCGAAGCTTCTCCGGCATTATGTGCATTTATAGATGGCCTGAAGGATCAGCATATAAATATCCTTATTCCTGGATGCGGAAATGCTTATGAAGCTGAGTATTTGCTTAAAAAGGGCTTTACGGATATAACTGTACTCGATATCTCACCCAGTCTTACAGATTCGCTTAAAACCAAGTGGGAAAATATTGATGGAATAAAGGTACGCTGTGAAGACTTCTTTGAGCACGAAGGGGAATATGACCTAATGCTTGAACAAACTTTCTTTTGCGCGATTAATCCCGTGCGGAGAGAACAGTATTGCCAGAAATCATCCTCCTTATTAAAGGACAATGGCATGCTTGTCGGTTT
>JALRIQ010000034.1 GCA_023277325.1 Bacteroidia bacterium
CGATTTGCTCCGTTAAATTTATCAAGCATATCTCCACGAGTGCTGCTTATTCCAACCCCGAAATGGGGTTGGTTTGAGCAAGCTTATATCACTGCCTATACGCCAAAGAGTGATAAGGACTCTTCGAAGAAAACCTTGCCGTTGGCGAAAGTTCGTCCGCCAATGACGCCTTGTATTGCTGCAGGGTTTGTTTATGGATTCGGTACACCGCAATTAACGGTTCCACAAGGAGAGCAGGGTGAGGTACATAAAGATTATGAAGCCAGGGAAAAAGAGGCTAAAGCAAAAACTACTGCTTTCCGCTTCTTTGCCCAATACGAATACCGTCTCAAACTTGGCTTAGAATTCGGTGCTGGATTGCAGTTCAGCTCGGTTACTCAAGTAAGAAGTTATTCTTTCGAGAATAGAAGTATACCGTTTATTGGATTGGATGGAAAAATCATCAGCTATATTGATGTGCCAAACGGACAGCCCGTTAATCCTACAGTTATTGAATCACGTCAGAATATCTATAGCGCCACCGTGCCTTTAAGCGTGGGCTACGCAAGAAATATTGGAAGTAATTTAAGACTGGGTATCCGCGCTCAAGGAAATTTGGGGATGAATTGGTCGAAAAGCTATTTGAGCCTCGACCCAAAAACACTAACAGAATCAGGCCGTGCGGGGAATAGCAATCCATTTAGCGCAAGCTACGGAGGCGGGCTATATGGAGAATATTTCTATCTTAGTAAATGGTCGCTTCGTGGTTCGCTCGATTGGACTGCCCAAAACAACCAATATAAAGCTGGAAACAGCTATAACCTCCAAAACCGTTTCTATGAGATTAGGTTCTCATTGGTACGCTACTTATGAAAAGAATCATGAACATATCGCCCCTAATCTGCTTCTTAGCAATGAGCTTCTCTTTTGTGGCTCATGCGCAGCAATGGAGTGAAGTGAATGATCCCTTTGCAACGCGGGAGGTTTATGATGCCATTTCCTACCAAAATAAACTTTGGCTATTGGATGATGGAGACGCCTTCCAAGGCGCTAAGTCAACCAAGCTGCGTTTAAAAACCTGGGACAATGCCAATTGGATAGAGTACCCTACTTATACGCCTTCTGGAGTCGATAGTATTCGGGGAAGCAAGTTCGTCGGCGCTGACACCTCGGTTTATGTGGCCTTTCAATCCTTCTCCTCAGGCATTACAAGAGCTGGTCTTTTGCGCTTTGATATACCAAGTGAATCTTGGAGCGAGGTAAGTTCATTCGACAATAAACTGGATCAGGGAGCAGAGGTAAGAGCCATGGCTTGGTTTAATAACCAGCTGTATCTGGCAGGAAACCTACCATCTTTCTTAGGAGAAAATCAAATTTTACGTGTAATTCATGCCTTTGCTTTTGCGGAAGATTTCGCCGAAGTGAGCGGAAGTATCGAATATTTAGAAGCCTACCAAGGAAGTTTATATTTCGGTGGTGACTATGATTCTATCGGACTTATAGGTGCTATGTTGGCCGTGAACAACCTTGCTTCCATGCAAGACGATGTTTTTTCTGGTTATTCGCCTTCCAACGGAACCACCTTCTTCATGAAAACGCTCGAAAAAGGAGAGCTCGTTTTTCAGGAAGTAAGAAGCACTGAAGAAAGATACCTCAACTTATTAAGTGCCTCAGGAGATGAGGTGATGAATTACAATTTCCCAAACACCTTCGAAATCCTGGATTATGCCATTTTTGATAAACAACATTTTGCTATTCAGAACTCTCCTGTTGAGCGCTTTGGAATGGGGACTTACCGTTTTGATAATGGCCGTAAAAAATGGACTTCCTTTAAAACAGGATTAAAT
>JALRIQ010000035.1 GCA_023277325.1 Bacteroidia bacterium
GACAAGGAACAGCTTCCCGTTTCTATAAGCCACAATTGATGGCCTTTAACCTGGCGAAAAATATCCTTTATGTTTGTGATTCTTACAACAATACCGTTCGTGAGATCGACCTACGTCCGAAAGCACGTTTCTTCGCTTCTCCAAGCGCAACTAACGTTGGAGTGCCGGTTCAGTTAACCAGTCAGTCGTATAATAATCCTAGCAGCTGGCAATGGGAAATTACCCCTTCAACCGGATTTACCCTCGAGAACGGTACAAGCTTGACTTCTGAGAATCCTCAATTGAAGTTTACCACTGCCAATACCTATACCGTGAAATTGACAGTTACCAATAGCTATGGATCAGGTGACACGACATGGAACAACTACATCAACATTTCCAACGTAAATACTACCGATCCTCCTGTTGCTGACTTTGTAGCCAGCGATTCATTGATCATGGTTGGCGACATTGTTACGTTTATGGATAAGTCGGTAAACTCTCCAAGTCAGTGGGAATGGGCGATTATTCCGGTAACGCATCAATACGAAAATGCGACAGATAAAAACTCACAAAACCCACAAGTGAAGTTTACGGGCGTGGGAACCTATACGGTGATTCTAAAAACAAGCAATGCCAACGGTTTTGATACCAAATCAAAAACCAACTACATCAAAGTGGATCCTTTGGGCGTGAAGCAGATTGAACTAAACGACCTCTTGCAGGTATACCCTAACCCAAACAATGGAAGTTTCACTTTGGCTTTGGATCAGGACATTACTGGAGAAAACATGCAGGTACAACTGTTCGACATGCAAGGAAAACTCATTTTGGAGCCGCGTTTTGAAGGAAATCAGATTTCTGTAAACGGACTTAGCGCTGGAGTTTACATGATTCAGGTAAGCGACGGTACATCAACTTTCAACCAGAAAGTGGTAGTGCGCTAATTCAAGATTTTGAAAAAAGAAAAAGCCCGGCTGAATAAGTCGGGCTTTTTTTATGCTTTGATTTAGTGTTTAATCGTCAATTTTCAATACCGCCATAAATGCAGATTGTGGAATCTCCACATTCCCTACCTGGCGCATACGTTTCTTCCCTTTTTTCTGCTTTTCAAGAAGCTTTCTCTTACGGGAGATATCACCACCATAACATTTGGCGGTTACGTCCTTACGCAATGCCGAAAGTGATTCTCTGGCGATGATCTTCGCTCCGATACCGGCCTGAATAACAATTTCAAACTGCTGCTTTGGGATAAGCTCTTTTAGCTTTTCGCAAATCTTTTTGCCCCACTCATAAGCACGGTCGCGGTGGATAACCGCAGAAAGCGCATCAACAGGACTTTTATTAATATAGATATCGAGTTTTACCAAGGTCGACTGACGGTAACCTGCTGGTGAATAGTCGAAAGAAGCATAGCCTTTAGAATAGCTCTTCAGCTTATCGTAAAAGTCAAAAACTACCTCAGCCATTGGCATCTCAAAATTTAACTCCACACGGGTTGGAGTTAGGTAATGCTGGTTCTTCAAAATACCACGACGTCCCATACAAAGCGACATGATATTTCCAACGAAGTCGGTCGATGTAATGATGGATGCACTGATGAATGGCTCTTCAACATAATTCAATTTCGAAGGCTCAGGCAAATCGCTTGGGTTATTCACGATCAGCATTTCATCCTTTGTGGTATAGGCATGGTACGACACGTTAGGAACCGTCGTAATTACCGTCATATTGAACTCACGCTCTAAACGCTCCTGGATGATTTCCATATGAAGCATTCCGAGGAATCCACAACGGAAACCGAAACCAAGCGCTGCAGATGATTCTGGCTCGAATACCAAAGAAGCATCATTCAGCTGCAATTTGAACATGGCTTCACGAAGCTCTTCAAAGTCTTCGGTGTCTACTGGATAAATCCCTGCGAATACCATCGGCTTCACGTCCTCAAAACCTTTAATTGCCTCTGCGGTCGGATTTTCAAGCAGGGTAATCGTATCTCCTACTTTTACTTCACGTGCTTCTTTGATTCCTGAAATTACATACCCTACATCCCCTGTTTTAATGACTTTCTTCGCCATTTTTTCGAGGTATAAGGTTCCAATTTCCTCCGCCTCATATTTGCGGTTGGTGGCCATGAACTTGATTTGGTCGCCGGTACTAATCTCCCCATCTACCACCTTAAAATAGGCGATAATTCCGCGGTAAGAGTTAAATACAGAGTCAAAAATCAACGCTTTTAGCGGCTTATTCGGATTTCCTTTCGGAGCAGGAACACGTTTAATAATCGCTTCTAGAATTTTATCGACACCTAATCCTGTTTTACCACTGGCAGGAATAATTTCTTCTCTATCGCAACCAATCAGGTCAACAATCTGGTCTTTCACCTCCTCCGGCATTGCGCCCGGCAGGTCCATTTTATTCAATACCGGAATAATTTCCAGTCCTTGATCAATGGCCAAATACAAATTGGAGATTGTTTGTGCCTGAATACCTTGAGCGGCATCTACGATAAGCAAAGCTCCTTCACAGGCCGCAATAGAACGCGACACTTCGTAGGAAAAGTCAACGTGACCTGGGGTATCAATTAGGTTCAGAATATAGTCTTTGCCCTCAAACGGAAAACTCATTTGAATGGCGTGACTTTTAATGGTAATGCCGCGCTCACGTTCGAGATCCATGTCGTCGAGCGTCTGTGCCTTCATTTTACGGGCATCGACAGTTCGTGTGGTCTCGAGCAATCGATCCGCCAGGGTACTTTTCCCGTGATCGATATGGGCAATGATGCAAAAATTTCGGATATGCTCCATGGGGCTGCAAAAATAGGCGTTTGACCTGAATTTTTGGATTAAAAAATAGGCTGAAAAACGTAGCGTTTCAAAGCACTCATGCCGAGCATTTAAGCGCCTTTTGCTTTTCTATTTTATCGCTTCCCACAACAGGTTTCCAGCATAGCGGTGGGCAATATTTCCCTCATCATCCATATGCAAGAGGTTAAGCCATCCATTATCGCATAGATTTCTCACTCCTTCATGCTTGTCGAGAATCGTATTCATTGCCTCAAGCGGTGCCCGAAGAATCACGTTTAAGCGTACCGGGTTGTGTTGGTATTTCTCTCCATCATGTATTGCCTGGAGTGGCAGCCCAACACGAAGGTCGCCAGAGCCTCCTTCAAATACCCCAATTCCGGAGGTTACGTTGTGCAAGGTTTTATTTCCTGAACCAAAAACCCGGTTATCCACTGTAGAGGCAAAATACTGGAGGCTAATCCAGCTAGTTACTACCATCGGAGCGGTCATGATCAATTCCAAAACAGCATAGTTTTGATCTTTGCTGTGTTCGTAGGAGTGCAAGAAGGATTTACCTCCAAAGTCAATGTCCTGGGTAATTTCACGCGGTGCTACCACAAAGGCATCGCAACCAGCCAAACCCCATTCCGGACGTGTTTCCGACCAGTCTTTGCTTCTAAAAATCAAGGACTTTTCACTGTCTGTTCCCGCTTCAATTGGCATGCGCAAAGCCCGTTCTGTTCGTGCTCCTTTTCCAGCCAAAACCAGCGAATCTTTCAGGTGTTCCAAGGCCGCCTTGCGACTTTCAGGAACATCTTCTTCATTGTAAATGGTCACCTCATCGGTGGTTGTATCGTGCAAACAAGCCAGGAAGGTTGTTTCGATTGGGATGAAGATATTTTCTGCTTGCAAACCTGCGCGTACATCTCTGTTATTCAATACCGCCGCGGCAACTTTTGCATTGGCTTCACCGGTATGCCCGCCACAAGCGCCGCAATCGTAGCCAGTTGCATGCGGGTTGTTTACCGTTGTAGAGCCATGCCCCACCACGAGAATCAGGTCAGCAAAGTCATCGGTGAGCGACATGGCATTTAGCGCGTTCTTCGCCATAGTAATTTGTTGCGCCAATGGGATTCCAGAGGCCATATCGGCTGAACTTGTGATGGATACGCGCTTCTCCTTAGCCAGCTTTTGAGAAAGTCCGGCGTCGTTCGGGTGGGCTACCGGACGGGTAAGTCCGAAGCTATCCGAGAACAATTTAGGCAGATAAGAAAGTCCGATTGGACTCACAAAGCTGAAGCAGGTGATGGCTCCGGAGCGGAATGATTTCCAAACCTGACGAATTTGGCGATTTAGCTTACGGGCTTGAATTGCCTTTGCTTCATCATCCTTGTTTAACAGGGATTCATGAATATTGGGTCCGGTTTTTAGCAATACCGGACAGTTTGCTTCTCCCTCAGAATGCCCCAAGGGCGTAAAGTTGATTGGGAAGGCGAAGAAACCAGCAAAACCAAAGGTTTCTACCCCATTGTCTACCATCTCGAGGTTTCTGCGGTAAACTTCCGAGCGTACGTCGATACAAAAAATTGCCTGTGTGCTAATTTTCTTTGGTTTACGTGCCTTCTTTTTAAGGGTTTTAAACTTGGCAATTACTTGCTCTTGCATGGCGTTATCAAAGGCTTCTTGCAAGATTAATTTATGTTGGATGGAAAGGTTCCAGCTTTCTTTGGATTTCCAATCCATCATTTGGGTTATGGATGATTTCCATTTACCAGAAGTCTTCTCGGTGCTCAAGGTTTGATGCAGGGCATATTCCCAAGCAAGCAAAATACTGAGGAACTCAATC
>JALRIQ010000036.1 GCA_023277325.1 Bacteroidia bacterium
GCGTAAACAATATGATAAACGAAGACCATTACGGAGGCATACAAAATAAACCAACGGTAACCCATGGTATTAAGGCCTGGATCAATTCCAGATTCCACCACATCGAAATGGGCAAAACTACGGATATAATAGATGCGAGCGTAGCACATCAGCAACATGGCGGTGCTATTAAATCCAGCCGAATTATTGAACATATCCAAAAACAAGCCGCCTATAAAACCCATCAATAAAATGGGAACCGGTCTCATGTTAATTGGAAGGGTAAGAAAAAAAAGTAGGAGAATATTGGGCTGAATGAGTGGCGTTATATTCAATTTACCCACCACAAATACTTGTAAAAGTAGCAAGAGAATATAGGCAATGAGTATCCGGAAAACTTTATTTGCCACGGTCGTCCTCCTCTCTTGTTTCTTCCTCTAATTCCAGAATTTGCTCTTTAAACAGGTTCTGCACAATATACACCGAACGAAGAGATGTGAAGTTCGTAGAAAGCTTCACGTCAATATCATAGAAGTTATTGGCATCCTTTAGAGAAACCTCGGCTATTTCACCAATCATTATTCCTTCTGGATAATGTTCAGAATAGCCAGATGTATACACCTTTTGACCAACTTTAATCGGTGCAAACTGATTGATGTCTGTTAGTTGAACCTTATCAAACGCGTCTCCATCCCATTTTACAGATCCGAAATACATGAGGGTATCTACTTTAGGAGGAATGCTGGTTTTTCGGTTAAGCACACTCATTACCGTGCAAAAGCGATCCGAGACTTTCACTACAACACCCACAACTCCGTCTTTACAAATTACCCCTTGGTTCTTTTTCACACCATGGATTGCGCCACGGTTTAAGGTGATGTAATTGTATTTTCTGTCGACTGAATTATTGACTACCTGCGCATCGATATACGCATAACGCTGTTTGTAAATGCTATCGTTAATCTGAATGGCAGTTGCTGTATCCACATAATAAGCATCCCGCATGAGCGATTTAAGCCGCGCATTTTCTTCGAGCAAGGCTTTGTTTTCTTTTTTCAGCTGGAAATACCCTCTGACATAACTGACCGAAGAATACAACTCACCGGTTACGGCATTCGACGAATTGATGAATGCCGAACGTTGATACAGGTTATTGCTGATCAGAATAAAAAAGGAAAGGACAAGAAGTAGCAGGAAAACAAAAAAAACGTAGTAGCGCTGAATAAATAAGAAAAGATTACGCATGCGCTAAAGGTCTCATGTCATGAGGAATTTGAAGTTATGGATATTCTTCAAAGCGATACCTGTTCCACGAACAACCGCTCTTAGTGGGTCATCCGCTACATAGACAGGAAGTTTCGTTTTGGCAGAAATCCTTTTATCTAAGCCTCTAAGCAAGGCACCTCCACCAGTTAGGTAAAGACCTGTTTGGTAGATATCCGCAGAAAGCTCAGGAGGAGTAAGCTCTAAAGCACGGAGAATCGCTTCTTCAATTTTAGAGATGGATTTATCCAATGCCAAGGCAATCTCCGAATAGGACACTGTGATTTGCTTTGGAATACCTGTCATGAGATCACGGCCATTTACCGCATAATCTTCAGGTGGATTCTCTAGTTCTGGCAAAGCAGCACCTACTTCGATTTTTATACGTTCAGCTGAACGTTCACCAATCAACAAGTTATGTTGACGGCGCATGTACTCTAAAATATCCAAGGTAAACTCATCCCCCGCTACGCGAATTGACTCGTCGCAGACAATACCACCCAATGCGATAACCGCAATTTCAGTAGTACCACCACCTATATCGATAATCATGTTACCCATAGGCTCACTCACATCGATACCAATACCGATAGCAGCGGCCATAGGCTCATGAATCAAATACACTTCTTTGGAACCTGCTCTTTCTGCAGAATCGCGAACCGCACGTTTCTCTACTTCGGTAATACCGGAAGGAATACAAATTACCATGCGCAGTTGAGGAGAAAAAAATCGCTTTCCTGGGTTAATCATACGAATCATCCCGCGAATCATTTGTTCCGCTGCGTTAAAGTCAGCGATTACACCGTCTTTGAGCGGACGAATGGTTTTGATGTCCTCATGAACTTTTCCATGCATCTGCATTGCCTGATGACCAATGGCAATAACTTGATTGGTCGTCCTGTTGATGGCAATGATAGAGGGTTGATCCACCACCACTTTATCCTTGTGGATGATTAGCGTATTTGCCGTACCAAGGTCAATCGCCAGCTCTTGCACTAAAAAATTGAACATTCCCATTATCCGTTCCCCAATATCGTTGACTTCTACTTTATTTCCCGCAAAATACCAATACTTTGTTGACTAATTCTACTGGCTGGTCATTTTTTTTATTGAATTCAAAGGAATTCTTTTTTACTGCAAATTGCCAGGTACTAAAAATGCTCAACCACTCTGCATTTCTGCCTAATGACGGAAATGTCTCTGGCCGGTAATTACCATCACAAGACCATTGTTCACACAGTAGTCGATGGAATCCTGATCGCGAATGGATCCTCCAGGCTGAATAAATCCAATTACACCTTCGGCATGTCCAAGTTTTACGCAGTCATCAAAGGGGAAGAAAGCATCAGAAGCCATCACCGAACCATTCAAATCAAAGTCGAATTGTTTGGCTTTTTCAACTGCATGACGCAAAGCATCAATACGGCTTGTTTGACCACATCCTTTACCTACTAACTGACGGTCTTTGATAAGCGCTATAGCGTTAGATTTCAAATGTTTACAAACAATATTTGCGAAAGACAAATCCGCTCTTTCAGTGGCCGACGCCTCACGCGCTCCAGCTTCTTTCCATTCATTGAAATTGCCCACATCACTGTGTTGAACCAAGGTTCCATTGAGTATGGAACGGTATTGCATTCCAGGCTCAAGCTGTTTTTTCTGCAAAAGGATGATACGGTTCTTTTTGCCTTTCAAAATAGCAAGGGCTGCCTCATCATAAGCTGGTGCTATAAGTACTTCGAAGAAGATTTCATTGATGGCCTCAGCGGTGGCTACATCTACCGTTTTATTGGTAATAAGCACGCCACCAAAAGCAGATTCCGGATCGCCAGCAAGCGCCGCATCCCAGGCCTCTTTTACCGAATTTCTTTGTGCAATACCGCACACATTGGTATGCTTGAAAATGGCGAATGTGGTGTCCGTAAATTCTGAGATTAATTGGAGTGCTGCATCAACATCTACCAGGTTATTATAAGACAATTCCTTACCATTTAACTGGTCGAACAACTCATTGGTTTCACCGAAGAAACCAGAATCCTGGTGTGGATTTTCTCCATAACGGAGGCTTCTTTTACCACGCAATGGGCGGTATATATCTCCATTAAAATAGTTATTGATGGCGATATCGTAATTCATCACCACTTCAAAGGCTTTTGCAGCAAACATGCGGCGTTGATCCAAGGTGGTAATTCCTTTTTGCATTTGCAATAAGGCTAATAAAGCAGGGTATTCATTTTTGTCTGCAAGGACCGTAAGGTCTCTAAAATTCTTGGCAGCAGCGCGAATCATAGATGGTCCACCGATGTCAATTTTTTCAATAATCGCTGCCTCCTCCGAGGTGTTTTGAAGGGTTTCTTCGAAAGGGTATAAATCGACGATCACCAAATCAATTTCAGGAATTTTGAACTCCTTCATTTCAGCCAAATCACTCTCTACATAGCGTCTTCCCAAAATTCCTCCAAATACAGATGGATGCAGTGTTTTCACGCGACCACCGAGTATAGAAGGATAACCAGTTACTGATTCTACGGCCACACATGGGATATTTAAGTTCTCCAGATAAGTTTGGGTACCTCCGGTGGAGTAGATGGTTACGCCCTGCTGGTGCAGTTCTTTTGCGATTTCATCCAAACCGTCTTTGTAAAATACGGAGATCAGTGCTGATTTGATTTGTTTGTCGTTCATGATGCAATTATTTCCAATCGGAGACAAGCCTGTCGGGCTGCCTCCTGTTCGGCTTTTTTCTTTGAAAAGTCTTCTCCTCGGCCAAATTCTACGCCATCTATTTTGGCGCTCATTACATACATTTTAGAGCGTCCTTTTTGTTTTTCTTCTACTAATTCGAAAGCCGCTTCGCGTCTTTTCTTTTGCGACCATTCTATCAGTCGGCTTTTAAAGTTCACCTCAACTTGTACTAATTCTTGAATATCTACATAATTCTTTAGCACCCGTTTCATGATGTATTTACGGGTAAATTTATACCCTTTATCCATGTAAATTGCCCCAAGCAGTGCCTCCAGGGCATTTCCACTTAAAGAGCGCATTACCTGCTTATTGTTTCCAAGGCCTTTGCCGTATTGAATGAGTTCATCGAGTCCCATTTTCATGGCAAGCTCACCGAGCATGGCTCTACTGACAATTTTGGCGCGTGTTTCTGTAAGAAAGCCTTCGCCTTTGTTCGGGTAAGTTAAGAATAATACTTCAGCTACCACGCAATCAAGAACTGCATCACCCAGATATTCCAAACGTTCGTTGCTCAATACCCCAGTTTCATCAGGAAAATTCTGATTCACGTACGAATTATGCCGAAAAGCCTGTTCGTAAAGCGCCACATTCCCTGGCCTAAAGCCAAGCAAGTGATGAAGGTTTTTAAGTTTGGGGTTGTTTGATTTCCTGTTAGTTCCGAAAAGCCGATTCAGGATAGCCGATTTCAAACTAAGGGCTATTAATCTAGTTTTTTGAAAATCACAGACACGTTGTGTCCACCAAATCCAAAGGTATTGCTAAGCACCGCATTCACTTCACGCTTTTGCGCTTTATTGAAAGTGAAGTTAAGCTTCGCGTCAAACTCAGGATCATCCGTAGAATGATTGATGGTTGGAGGAACTACCTGATACTGAATTGCCAGAATTCCAGCAATAGCTTCTACTGCTCCTGCTGCCCCTAATAAGTGACCAGTCATGGATTTTGTAGAGCTGATATTCAGAT
>JALRIQ010000037.1 GCA_023277325.1 Bacteroidia bacterium
TTTGATTCGGGTAAAAACTCACCTTTTCCATCGATCATCTTACACCCCAAACCACCTGCATCTGGATGGGCATCCATAAAATCAACCACCTTGCGGAAGGTATCTTCTTCGACTACGGTATCGGGGTTGAGCAGCAGCACATAACGTCCTTTGCTCTTTTCAATGGCTTGGTTATTCGCCACGGCAAAGCCAGGATTATGCTCATTTGCAATCAGGTGAACTTCGGGAAATTTTTCCCTGACCATCGCCACAGAACCATCGACTGATCGGTTGTCGACCACCCAAACTTCACCCTCAACAAGCTTCATCGCCTTCCGAACGGAAAGCAGTGCTTGCTCGAGAAAATGCTCGACATTGTAGTTGACGATGATGACGGAGATATCCATTTCAGACCATGGACCATGGACCATGGACCATAGACCAGGGCCAACTATCAGCTAGGGTCTATCGTCTATGGACTATGAACTAAGAAGCAAAGATGCGGAGGTGGAACCGAACTTGCAATAAATTATTACATATTGCATTGTTCTTGATTGATGGTTGACAATTTTAATGGATAAGCCGTTTCCCACTCAATTCATGATAATGCAGGAGTATTTTAAACGATGCGTAATACTTGTAAATATTGTTGACATATTGCACCGTTTCTCTTCCTATATGCTTGGCCGCGATCAATTCAACGTTATCAAACCAGACATTGGGGTTTAAGCCTTGTTCTTTTGCCCATCCACGCAGCTGATTCACCCTCGCTGGACCTGCATTATAACTGGCTAAGGCGAGCAAATAGCGGTTAAGGGGGTCAAGATCTTCTTCATTTAAATGGTGATCGATGGTATAGCGCATGATTTTATTGGCTGCATGGATATTGTTTTCCAAATCCCAAATGTTCGCGATACCAATAGGTTTCCATGATGCGGTTGAAGGCATGATTTGCATGATACCCACTGCGCCAACCTGACTCCTTTTTTTATGATCCAGGCCTGATTCCTGATAGCCCATTGCCACCATGAGAAGCCAGTCCATCTGATACTTTTCGCCATACTTCTTAAAAATAGACTCCAACATATTCACCTTCACGAAAGTGCTATTTTCATCCATTCTCCGCAGCTGGCCTTCTCCTTTTAAGTATTTGTCATAGAGCATATTTCCAAGCAAGGTTCCTTTTTTATGGGTTGCCACAAAGGAGTTTACCAAGGCTTTAAGTTTAGGAGAATTTTTACGCATGGCCCAGCCACTTTTCAAATCCGTTTTTAAGGGAATACTGGTGTGAATTTCAAGGTCTTCCAAAACAGAATTCCAATGTTTTGCCATGGTTTCAATGCTCACCGTATATGGAATAATGCCCGCATTAAGCATCATCAATAGATCCTCTGTATCGATATAAGGTTCAGCCTCGATGATACGCACAGAATCCAATCCGGCATCGGCCAAATGAGCGTTTAGCTCCAATAAACTCGTATAATAATCGCTTTCTTTTCGTACTACAACAACCTCACCTGCCAGGTCATCCAAGGTTTGAATCTTTTTGGCTTTTGGACCAGAAACAAGCACCTCACGGAGTCCGGTGATCGTGGGCTCCGAAAAATCGACAAGGAGTTCACGTTCTTTGTTCACTGTTAAACCAGCAACGGCAATATCACCATATCCTTCTTGCAGAAGCGGCAAAATATAATCCCTATCAACAGGGATATAAATTACTTTAACCCGATTTTGGCCGAGCCCCAAGACTTTATGAAGATGCGTTTCAAACTGACTAAGGGCTTCGTACGCCAAACCACTTCGCTCCTTTCCATTCACATAATAAAAGGTAGGACTGAATGGTACGAGAGCACGGATATACCGGCGCGCAACAATACTATCGAGGTCGCCGAATTGTGCTTTTCCAATGCCCAAAAAGAGCGCAAAACTGTCATCGGCTGAGGCGATGAGTTCGGCATAATTAATTTCACTATTGGACAGGGAGTCTGCACTAGTTTCATTTTCTAAGTTTAAGTTTCCATCTGGCCCAGCATTTCCACAAGCGGATAAAAAAACAAAATAAAGAAGAACTAATACAGAGAAGATTATGCTTTTAACGCTCGACATTGCTTTCCAGAATCCTTAATTAAGAGCGCAAATTAATGAATAATACCGTTTTGAAACAGACACGGTGCATTCATGTTCGAAGCTGGATTAGGATAATCCCGCATTTCCGCTGCTGGCTCTATGTTGAGTCATCCTCGAGGAAAATTTGAAGAATCAGACAAAAAAAGGGCGGAAGAAAATTCTCCCGCCCTCTTCCGATAATTCCTATCGGTACTCAAACTTCAGCACCTAATTCCAGCCACCACCCAACGCTTGATAAATCTGCACCATAGCATGAAGCTGAAGCTGTTTGGTTTCCACCAATTCTATCTTCTCTGTCTCTGTGCCATTCCAAATCATCTATATCTAAATTTTCTTAAAATTCTCTTAGATATAAATTATCTTGTAAATGTGTTTATTTAAATGGAAATTCCATAACACCAAAATTT
>JALRIQ010000038.1 GCA_023277325.1 Bacteroidia bacterium
CACATCATCATATACCGGAGCAACAGGAATATTATGCTCGATACCACTATGACCGTCGAGAATCATGCTCATATTATGATAGAAAAATGAACCTCCTTCTGGATATACCATCACGCCCAAGCTATCCGCGGCTGTAATTACCTGCTGACGTTGTTCGCGTCGTGGCTGGTTATAGCTTTTCACCGAAAAAGCACCAAAAGCCTGCGTTCTGTATACTGCCGAACGTGCATCATCATAATTATTGATGACTGCCTTAAAGTCGCCATCTGCTCCATAAAGAATCGTTCCTGTAGAATAAATACGCGGTCCAAGCATACGACCGGCTTTTACCATCTCGCTTTGGGTAAAGACCATTTCCGTATTCGAACTTGGGTCGTGGGTAGTCGTCACTCCATAAGCCAGGTTGGCAACATAAGGCCAGTAGTTTTGTGGATGGATACCTTCACGGAAGGTCCATAGGTGAGCGTGCACATCCACCATTCCCGGCATAATGGTTTTGCCGACACAGTCGCGGATATCACTTATGCCTTTAACTGCGGAATTGGCTGGATCATAGCTGCCTTCGCCCACTTCAGCAATCTTATTTTCCTTCACCACGATATATCCCTTTTCTATCACCTTGTCTTTCGAATCAACTGTGATGATGCGGGCATTATTGAGCACATAAGTTTCTGTCGGCTTGTCGGTTTTGATTTGCAAATTGACAGGCTGTCCATGCAAAGGCAGGTTTTCCAAAGAATCCTTTGCCTCAGGTAAAAACAAGAAGCGCTCGTTTAGGGGTTTAGTGAAGTATTCGTCGCCTAAAGTCCAGCAGAGTGTTTTGCTATCATTCGACCAGTGCAGGTTGATTCCTGCATCTTTAGCGAATTGAGCTACAGGGACATTTTTCGCTCCTGCTGCCAGTTCCAATGTTTGTCCGGTTTGCGGGAATGCGGCCACATAAACCTTATGCAAATCCGTAAAAGCTACCCAACGATTGTCAGGGCTCACGCAATAATCCTTGGCATAAGTAGAGCTGATTACCTGCTCCATCTCATAACCCGCTTTATTCATCTTGAACAAGGAGTTTCCACGATGAAAGTAGATGGTCTGTCCATCTTTAGAGAAGAATGGTTTTGCCACGGCATTGCCAATTTGTTTTGCATTGCTGCCATCCGCATTCATGGTATAGATTCCGGCATCTTCCGTCCAGGCGAAACCTTGGTGGTCATTGCCATGTTCTTTCCAATAAAGGATCTCTTTGCCATCTGGGGAATAGGCTGGGTTTCGGAAAATTCCCTTTCCCTGACTGAGCTTTTTGGCTTTCCCTCCTTTCAAAGGAAGCGAATAAATGGCTCCAGTTTCTGAATCCGACCAGCCAACAAACAAGAGGTTTTTTCCATCCGAAGAAAAGCTTGGCTCAAATTCAAAATAGTCGGTTTGAGCAGTGAGTCGTGTTGGGTTACCATTTGGCAGTTCCTTTTTGTAGAGGTATCCGGCAGCGCTAAAGACGAGGGTTTTTCCATCTGGAGAAGTTACCGCATGACGAATCATTTTGCTGGTAAAGGTCTCTGGAGCCACCTCCTGACGGTAGCGAATCGCCTTTCTAATTTTTTGATGCACATTCGCTTGAAAAGGAATTTCCTTCACTTCGCGGCTTGTGGTATTGATGCGGAGAATTTTTCCATGCGACCAGATGACAATTTCCTTTGAATCCGGGGTCCAGGTATAGCCGGTATAGACCCCAAAGATTGCCCAGGCTTCTTGCTGGTCTTTGCTCAAAGAATCATACAAAGGCCATTCGATGCCACTTTCCAAATCATGCAAAAAGAGGACAGACTTCTCACGAACGCGTTTTACGAATGAGATATATTTTCCATCAGGAGATGCTTGAGGGCGAACAGCACCACCACCGCCAGAGAGAATGGTTTCAATCTCACCTGTATGGAGGTCATACCTTTTCACCACATAGATTTGGCTATTGGGGTCTTTATTGTATTGAAAAGCGCCTCCTGGGTAAACATCTTCTGAATAATAAACATAACGACCGCTTGGGTCGAAGCAAGGCTCGTTTAAATCCTGCTGGTTGTTTTTTCTTTTGGTCAACTGAATGCCTTTCCCTCCGGAAATATGGTACATCCAAAGTTCTCCAGCACCCAAAGAGCGGCCAGAAGTAAAGTGTTTTCTGGCCACGATATACTCACCACCTGGCGACCATACCGCATTGTTCAACAGGCGGAAATCTTCGTTGGTAATTGGTTTTGCATCCGATCCGTCGGCGTTCATGTACCAGATATTGTCACCGCCGCCCACATCGCTGGTGAACAGGATTTTGCTGCCATCCGGACTGAACCTCGGTTGTACCTCGAAAGCCAGACCGCCACGAATCAAGGTGGCTTCTCCTCCGGAGGCTGGAAGTGTATAGATATCACCAAGAAGGTCGAAGACGATGGTCTTTCCGTCGGGACTTAAATCCAGATTCATCCAAGTACCTTCATTGACGGTGAAGGCTACGGAATCATAATTTCCCGGAGGGTTATTTACCTCCCATTTCTGTGCATTGACAGCCATAATGGCCAGCACCGATAAACAAGTAAAAAGTGAACGCATGGCACGAATATACACATGCCTTGCCTATTGATGAATACGCTGTTGCTTAATAGCGGAAGCTGCCTTGTGGGGTGTCGATTTGAACCGCTTTTTCTGATGAGGCTTTCACTTCCCCAACAATTTGCGCGTCAATCTTCATGGATTGTGCGATAGCAATCAGGTCGGTAACGTATTTCTCGTCGACATACACTTCGAGGCGATGACCCATGTTAAATACCTGGTACATTTCCTTCCAATCGGTATGCGACTGAGCCTGAATCATGTCAAACAAAGGAGGAATTGGGAAGAGGTTATTTTTAACCACTTCAACTGGCTCGTCCATAAAATGTTTCACCTTGGTTTGTGCTCCACCGCTGCAATGGATAAATGCTCCGATTTCCTCGCGAGGAATTTGCTTCAAAATCTCTTTTGCCAATGGCAGGTAGGTACGTGTTGGGGAAAGAACGAGTTTCCCTGCATTGATTGGCGCATCTTTCCAGCTGTCTGTAAGTTTGAGCCCGCCGGTATATACCACATCCTGATCCAATGCCGGGTCGAAGCTTTCGGGATAGTTCTGCGCATAGTGCTTGGAGAATACATCATGGCGTGCCGAGGTTAAGCCATTGCTGCCCATTCCTCCGTTATATTCTGATTCATAGCTAGCTTGTCCGTAAGAAGCAAAACCAACAATAACCTGACCTGGGCGGACTTTCGCCTCAATAATCTCTTTTCTTGGAACGCGTGCGGTAACAGTAGAATCTACGATGATGGTGCGCACTAAGTCGCCGACATCAGCCGTTTCTCCTCCGGTTAATACCATGTCGATGCCCTGATCGCGCATGTTTTGAAGAAACTCTTCCGTACCATTGATAATGGCTGCGATGACTTCTCCAGGAATAAGGTTTTTATTCCGTCCGATGGTAGACGACAAAAGCATGTTTTCGGTGATTCCGACACACAATAAATCGTCGGTATTCATCACGATGGCATCTTGTGCTATGCCTTTCCATACTGACAAATCACCTGTTTCTTTCCAGTAGAGGTAGGCTAAAGAAGACTTGGTTCCGGCACCATCGGCATGCATCACATTGCACCAGTTTGCATCGCCTCCCATAAAATCTGGGATTACTTTACAAAAAGCGTTCGGAAACAAACCCTTATCAAGTTTGCTGATAGCCTTGTGCACGTCTTCTTTCTGGGAGGAAACCCCTCTTTTGGCGTATTTGTCCATGGATATTCGCGTATTTGGGGCAAAGGTAAGGAACTTTTTCCTGGCTGATGTCGCAGAGCGGTTAGCGCAGCATCTGACTGAAGGTATGCAGAGCACCTCTTTCTTGTTCATTCTCTGGATCGATGAGAAAATAATTGCGATTTAATGTATTAAAACAAAGTGCGGATTGATTTGGGATTCAGGTATTCCAGCCCTGTCAGGGCCTTTTCCTTCTCCATTTCTTTCAGGCGGAGAAAGGTTTTACTCCATTCGTGGTACCAGCGAAAGGCAGTGGAGATTCCAAGCCCAAAAAACAAAACCACGTAGGCATCAAATACCTGAAAGGAGTTCTTATTGAAGAGTTCGATAAAGTCGCCTATATAACTCCCAGTAATGACGTGAATGAGGTAATGAAGCTTGATTAAAACATTGGTGCCCAGCAAAGTCAGCAAAAACCAAAGGCCAAAAAATACTTGCCTGCGCTACTGGAACTTGCGCAATAATGGGCCCATAAACAGGCAGAGCATATAGACGACCCCTACATCGGCAAAGGTGTTTAAGATCACCTGCATGTACTCATCATTCAGCGATTCGTGCCACAAAAATGTGCAGTAGGCGAGAAACCGACCTGCTTGATGGATTTTTTCTCTCAAGCTTGTTGGCGTCCCGCCGACAAGCAAGCCCTAGCTTCGACTTGTCGATGAGTCGACTATGAATTACTCTTCGCTGCGATCAAGCAACTTATCATTCATCTGCTTGGAAGTTTTCGCACCCAGCGATTTGAGTTTCTCTGCTCTCCGAACCAAATTACCCGTTCCATCCACCAATTTATTCATGGCATCGGAATAGGTCTTTTTAGAGGTGTCCATTTGTTGTCCGAGTTTGATCAGGTCTTCGGAAAAGTTCACGAATTTATCATACATATCTCCCGCCTGTCGCGCTATCTCCAATACATTTCGGTTTTGGTATTCGTAGCGCCAGATATTGGCAACTGTGCGCAGGGTGGCTAATAAGGTACTCGGACTAACCAACACAATCTGCTTTTCATAAGCTTGGTTAAACAGGTCGGACTCTGCCTGAAGTGCCGTGCTAAATGCAGGTTCAATTGGAATAAACATCAACACAAAATCGAGTCCTTCGACGCCGTACAACTTTTGGTAATCCTTGGCAGATAGTTGTTTGATGTGATTTTTAATCGACTGCACATGCATCTTCAGATTCAATGCACGGTCTTCATCTGTTTCGGCATTAATCGCTTGCTCATAGGCCACCAGGGAAACCTTGGAGTCGATAACGATATTCTTGTTATCCGGAAGTTTGACAACCACATCCGGACGAAGTCTTCCGCCTTCTGTTGTGGTCGATTCCTGAACAATAAATTCCTGGCCTTTCACCAAGCCGCTTTTTTCCAAAATGCTTTCCAGGATATATTCTCCCCAATTTCCTTGAGCCTTCGTATCACCTTTTAGGGCACGGGTGAGGTTTTCTGCTTCTTTGGTAATTTGTTGATTAAGTTCCTTAAGGTTCTTCAGCTGCTCACCGAGCGAGCTGTTCATGCGTACATTCTCTTTGTTACTTTCTTCTACCTTCTTCTCAAATTCTCCCAACTTTTCTTTGAGTGGGTTGAGCAGCTCTCCCAGGCTCGTTTTATTTTGATCGGTAAACTTCTTGCTCTTTTCCTCGAGAATCTCGTTGGCTAAATTCTTGAATTGAAGGGTCATTCGTTCATTCAGTTTTTCCAACTCGCCTTTTTGTTCTTCCATGCGCTGTTGGAGGCCTAGTCCTTCAGATTTCAAGGTGGCATTCTCACGCATTAATTGCTGATTCGTGGAGTCCAGTTCCTCAAGCCTTTTATCAAGCTCTTGTTTTCGGTTTTCTAGGGCCAATACATTTTGTTCCAGTCGTGCTTTTTCCACTTGAACCTGCTGCACGTCTACTTCACCTGAGCGCTTTCTATTTAAAGCAATGAAATAGCCAACAACAGCTCCCAACAATACACCGCATAAAAGAAAAAGAATACCCTCCATGCTTCAAATTACGCTATCACGGAGTGGTCATCCAAACAATTTATTGGAGAAAATCGATAAGCCATAGTCAACCGCGTTAGGGGCATTGAGAAAAACCATAAGGCCTCGAGTTTGTTAAAAGCTTCATATTCTCGACCTTTTTCCGATATTCGAATAAACCCAAACCTAAATGAAGCTACCAAATTCCCTGCATCAAATGCTGCGCGATACTGTCGCGAATACCAAGCAATTAAGCGATACTTTTTTAATGCAAAAGATTGATGGTGAGTACAAAGCATTCACCTATGGCGATATTCTGGATAGGGTCAATTCCGTATCTGCCTACATGGTAGAAAACGGTTACACCAAAGGCGAAAGACTCGCTATGATGCTGGAAAACTGTCCGGAATACCTCGTATTTGACCAAGCATTAATGCAAATTGGCTGTGTCAATGCCTCCATTTACCCCACACTCCCCGAAAATGAGATAGAATATATTCTTCAAGATTCTGGCTCCAAAGGAATTTTGGTAGGAAGTCCGTTTTTACTGCGGAAACTGCTAAAAGTGGTAGACAACTGTCCTGATATTAGGCATATCTTCATCAATTTTGAAATGGAGAATGCAAAATCAGATGATCCGCGCTTGGTTTCCTTGCATGACCTCTTCAGGATGGGAAAAAATCTGTACTTTAAAAACAAAGAAGGCATAGAAAAGCTCTTTGAATCAATTGGACCTAAAGACCTGGCTTCCCTCATCTATACCTCAGGAACGACTGGAGTTCCAAAAGGAGTAATGCTGAGCCATGAAAATTTCATGAGTAATTTATTGATGGCAAAAACACAAGTGCCTTCCATCAGCAAAGACGATAGATACCTTTCCTTCCTCCCGCTTTGCCACGTTTATGAGCGTTTGGCGACTTATTACTTGGGAATTTATGTGGGAGCAGAAATCGCATTCGCACAAGGCATTGAAAGTATCTCGGCGAATATGATTGAGGTACAGCCAACTGTAATGACCACTGTTCCCCGACTTTTAGAAAGAGTGAAAGAGCGGGTGATAAAAAATGCCGAAGCGAAAGGCGGACTGAGTACAAAAATCTTTTATTGGGCCGTAGGTGTAGGAGAAAAGGTTCGTGTGAAAAAGGAAAACAAGCAGTGGGTAAATCCCTTTCTTGCCTTGCAGCACAGCATTGCAGGTACCTTAGTCTTTAAAAAAGTAAGAGCCCGGATGGGAGGCAAAATGCGCCTTCTTGTATCGGGTGGTGCTGCTTTGCCACAGCACGTTGGCGAATTCTTTGGAAATTTGGGCATCAATGCCCTGGAAGGATATGGATTGACAGAAACCTCTCCATTGATGAATATCAACCTGGAGGGTAGGCAGGTTTATGGCACCGTGGGGCCTGTGGTTCCTTGGTTACAGATTGGAATTGTTGACCAGAATACGGGTACGTTCCGCACCATTCAGACCAATGAAAGTTATCATCCGGATTTTGAAAGCGAAGAAGGTGAAATCGTAGTAAAAGGTCCATCCGTGATGATGGGTTATTGGAACAAGCCAGAAGAGACGGCTGCCGTTATCGACAAGGATGGCTGGTTCCATACAGGTGACGTGGGTAAATTTTATAAAGGAAACCTGAAGATTACCGACCGCATTAAGAACATGATTGTTAACGCCTACGGAAAGAATATTTACCCTACTCCGGTTGAAAATACCTATATGAAGAGCAACAAAATCGAGCAGATATTCTTGATTGGCGACAAACGGGAATTCATCACGGCGATTATTGTTCCTTCGAAAGAGGAAATCAAGGAGAAATTTGGTAAAAATGAGGCCTTCTTTGAAGAGGAAGATCCATTTATCCGCGAAGAGGAAATTATTCGCTGGATGAACGAAGATATCCGTAAGCTTTCCAATGAATTGGCCAAATTTGAGCGGATCAAAAACTTCACCCTCAAACGCACCCCATTTTCAGTTGATTCTGGTGAATATACGCCAACTTTAAAAGCTAAACGTCGCGTTATTGAGACCAAATACGCTGATGAGATTGAGGCGATGTATACGGGAGTAACTGAAGAGCTTTAGAAAAAACCTATAAATCCCAAACGGAGCTTCTTCTTTCCCGGATATAGGAACGGATATTCATCCAAAATGCTACCACTAAGTAAAAGAGAATTGGTGATCCAAGGGTTAAGCATGAAGTATAGATAAAGTAAAGGCGAATCCGCTCAGAAGAAATTCCGAGCTTATTTCCGATATAGGAACATACCCCATAAAGGCCCTTTTCCATCAAATACTTTAATGAACTCATATCTCAAAGTTACACGATTGATACCTTACGTGTCAAGTTCTAGAACTGAGATCCTTTGAAATTGTTTTTGAGACCCCGGAAAGCAGACGATTTCCAACAGCGCATTGAAGACAAGCCTTAGGTTGGCAATAGTTTTTCGTTAATACAAAAAGCGATTGGGTTTCCCCGAACGATTTGGTCACTATACCCAGAGATTTCCAGCGCCGTATCAGCGCATTATTCTCAGGCCTAAGGTTATGGATTTGTTCCAGGACCCACTCCCGCTTATCCGGTAATGACCAATGTTCGGCATACACGAATAAAAATGGGAACACCGCATTCCCTAATAAAAGCTGACGGGTATTGGTGCCCAAAACACCAGTTAAACCTTCATTAGCCTGACCAAATTTTGAATGATACTCCCAATAGGGATGAGCATGAACTTCAAATAGTAACTCCATCTGGCGGAGGTCATCGCAGACTAAAAAGGTGCTTAAAGGATTTTCCATCTGAAAGAGGAAATCTGCAAACTGAGAAATGCGCAGCGTCGGAAAATTGGCTGGTCGCAGGCGAAGAAACTTCCAGTGAATGGCCTTCATAGGGGTTAATCCGTGCAGCTCCTTCAGGAATCGATAGCGTTCTTTTAAGGAAGAATGAAAACCATCTAAAGCCTTTGACTCAAGAAGACCTGCTTGTCCCATAAATAGCGCCTCCAATTCTTCCCGGTTATTCCGGTGTTTTCTAACAATACGCCAAGGAGTTGCCCGTGAAAGAATTTCAAAAGGCAATGCATTTACCCTTGCCCCAAAATAATGCGCCAGAAACTGGTAAAATGCCGACTCCCAATTGCCATTTGATTCTGCCAATAACGCTTCAATGCGTTTGGATTTGGTCTCAAAGCGCTCGACAAGCAGCCGCTCCACCCATAAGGTTGATAGAGCATCAGGTTGTTGAATCAATAATCCTGAACAAGGAATAGGGTCCATACTGGTTTGCCAACTTTCTATGACTTCTATATTCTCCGTCTGGATAAAATGGCATAACTCCAATTCGGGAAAAGTATGGTTAAGTACTGTATCGCTTTCAAATACGACATGCAAGATGATGGAATCATAAACCGGGTCTTCAGCATGACCATGTTTAATCCAATCAGAGCTTTTCGTATGAAGTTCTACATTTCCGACCCAGAGGGTTTCA
>JALRIQ010000039.1 GCA_023277325.1 Bacteroidia bacterium
TATACAATTAGGACTGAAGGGTAACTTTAAGGTCAAAGATAACCCATTGAAGTGGTTGGATTGGATAGTTAGTGGAGATACTTTGAAGAACTTCTTCGAGGGAGTGGTTACTGACTACAATGCATCTGGGATGACAGGTGATTGGGGTTGGGGTGAACCAGTTAAAAAAGAAGAAAAGATAGCTGCTTAGTTATTCTAAAGCTTCTCTTGTTCTATCAAGACCGTATAAATTATAATCTACAGCATCACTAAAATTACCTAATTCTTCATCAGGTATTTCAATCTTTGGATATAGTGACCATGCTTCTTCATACCTAGAAGTATTAGCATAGTCATTAAAAATAGTTTTTCCTGGTGTAGTAGGTTCATATAAATCAGCTATCAATCTTCTATCATATGATGGCAACCTATTAAACCATCTTTTTGCTAGTCGATTTCTAGTTTCTGGACTATTATACATATCTTTTTGTAGTGCTAGTTCAGTAGCTTGTTGTATAGCTGCTCTTGTATAAAAAAGTGAGGGCAAGGTATACGTATGGAAAACCCGGTCAAATTTCCTGGCTTATTTCCATTAAATGGCCCGTTAAGGCCATGCGCTTGTCCAAGGCTTTTATGCTCATTTTCCCTATCTATTTTCTTCTTATCTTTCCAATCTGCTTAATCCTGAACTTTATGGATACCCATATGGGTCACCTTACTGGAGCAGGAATAATATTGAAAGGATATAAATGATTCTTAGTCGGTTCATAGCCAGACGCTACCTGTTTTCGAAAAACAACCCCAATGCCATCAATATCATCAGTGGCATTTCGGTAGTCGGCTTTGCTGTTGGCGCAATGGCCCTGGTAACTGTTATGTCGGTTTTCAATGGCTTTGAATCCCTGGTGCAATCGCTTTATACCGCATTTGACCCAGACTTCAAGATCGAAGCGAAATATGGCAAAGTTTTCCATGCTGATTCCGTTCCCTATTATGAAATCCAACAGCTTGAGGCGGTCGACCAAATAGCTCAGGTCCTCGAAGAAAATGTGGTATTGCGCTATGATGAACGTCAGGCCATTGCCACCATGAAAGGAGTGAGCGAGAACTACGTGTATGTTACCCAATTGGATAGCATGGTGTATGAAGGCCAATTGCTTTTGCAAAGTGGCGATCAAAACTATGCCGTCGCCGGACTCGGAATTGCTGCACGACTCGGACTCTCCACCTATAACGACTATACCCGACTGGCTATTTACATGCCCCGACGTGGAACCGGTTTTAATATGATGAATCCGGAACAGGCGCTCAATCAGGCATTTGTTCGTCCTTCCGGGGTGTTTAGCATAGACGACGATATCAATAATAAATACGTCATTGTTCCATTAAGGCTCGCTCATGAGTTAATGGATTATACCGACGAGGTTTCAGCTTTAGAGATTTCTTTAAAACCCGGCTTCGACCTGAAGGAGGCCGAAAAACAAATCGCCCAAATCGTGGGAAATGATTTTGTGGTAAAAAACCGGGAGGCTCAGGAGGAAACCCTCTATAAAGTATTTCGCTATGAGAAGTGGGCAACAGCTATGATCATGGTATTTATTCTCGTGCTACTCACCTTTACGGTTATTTCCTCTTCAAGTATGCTGGTGATGGAAAAGCGCAAGGACATCGCCACCCTTAGAAGCATGGGAGCAAAAGACCTGTTAATTCGCAGCATTTTCCTTCAAGAGGGCATCATGATCGCTTTAAGCGGTGGTATAATCGGATTGATACTTGGCTACCTGCTTTGCTGGCTCCAAGCTACCTATGGCCTAATCGGCTTTGGCGGACTCGGCACCTTCATTATCAATGCCTATCCGGTAGAAATGAAATGGACGGATTTTGTCTTTATCTTCCTATTCATTCTGGCGCTTGGTTTTGCCACCTCTTGGTTCCCTGCAAAAAAAGCAGCGCGGATGGATGCGGGTTCAGCCTACTAAAATTCCTTCGCACAAGGAAAACATGCTATTTTTGTGGACATGAAATACCTCATCGCGGGACTCGGGAACGTGGGCAGTGAATATGCCAATACCCGTCATAATATTGGATTTAACGTCGTGGATGAATTGGCCCGCCGAATGGGGGTTTCATTTGATATTGGCCGTCATGCTCATGTGACCGAAGGAAAATTCAAGGGAAGAACCTTAGTGCTGATTAAGCCTACCACCTACATGAACCTCAGTGGTAAAGCGGTAAATTATTGGTTGAAGGAGCTAAAAATCAAGGATGAAAACCTGCTCGTTATCACCGATGATCTTGCCCTGCCCTTTGGCAAGATTCGCATGAAAGGAAAAGGAAGTGATGGCGGACATAACGGACTTAAAGACATTAACCTCACGCTTGGGCACAATCACTACCCGCGTTTAAGATTTGGCATAGATAGCCGCTTTGGAAAAGGGCGCCAGGTTGACTACGTTCTTGGAAAATGGAATGCCGAAGAGGAAAAATTTCTTGATGAACATGTCAACAAAGCTGCGGATGCAGCAGAGGCATTTTGCAGTATCGGGCTAGAACGTGCAATGAACTTTTTCAACTAAGGGTCAGTTTAGTCAATCAACTATGTCAACAGCACTTATTACCGGAGCATCGTCCGGTCTCGGTATTGATTTCGCTCACCAGTTTGCTAAAGATGGGCACGACGTTGTTCTGCTTGCACGAAGTAAACCTGAGCTTGAGTCTCTAGCCATAGAGCTGGAAAAAACGTATTCCATTCGCGCTACAGTAATTGTCGCCGATCTGAGCATTGAAGAGGAAGTTTCTCGCATCTTTCCTGCGCTTCAAGATTTAGGTATTGAAATCGATTATTTGGTAAACAATGCGGGCTTCGGTCACCATGACGCATTCTCCTCACTTCCCTGGTCAGCGCACCAAGCATTGATGCGTGTAAATATGGAATCCCTGACTCAGCTTACCCATGAATTCCTGCAGCCCATGCTTCAAAAAGGCCGAGGGAAAATCATGTTAGTAGCCTCAACTGCCTCCTTTCAACCTGGGCCATTTATGGCGCTTTATTATGCCTCGAAAGCCTATGTGCGCTCTTTCGGTGAAGCACTCAGTAAAGAGTTGGAAGGAAGCGGCGTTTCAGTCACTATTCTCTGCCCAGGTCCAACCCAAACCCCCTTCTTCGAAAAAGCAGGAATGAATTCCATGAAGCTGCTGAACTGGGGACAAATGGAATCCTCTGAAAAAGTGGCCAAATATGGTTACCGCCAAATGATGCGCGGAAAACGCACCGTGATTTCTGGTACGCTGAATGCGCTGGGTGCATTTGCTACCCGATTGGCTCCTAAAGGGCTACAACTTTCAGTAGTCAACTGGCTGCACAAAAACAGTTAATTCCGTCCGGTATCGGCGATAAGTCGTATTTTCGGGGAATGGCAGATTATGCACTAGGTATTGCACTAGGAGGGGGTGGAGCTCGCGGTTATGCCCACTTGGGTGTTCTTCAGGCATTGAAAGAAAAAGGGATTGAAGCGGATATCTACAGCGGCACAAGCGCAGGTTCTATTGTAGGTGCTTTCATGGCGTCGGGGATGGAACCAAAAGAGGTTTTTAAGCTGATGAAGCGCAACTCCATATTTGATTTTGCCAAGCTCACCATTCCATCTATTGGCTTACTGAGCCTTGATAACCTCACCAAACACCTCAAAAAGCACATAAAATATGAAAAGCTGGAAAATCTCCCCATTCCGCTAATCGTAACGATCGCCAATATGTATTCCGGTAAGGTTCACTATATGGAAGAAGGGCCCTTGCTGCAAATTGTGCAAGCATCATCTTCGATTCCGGTTCTCTTTGCCCCGGTTGAAATCGATGGTCAATTGTACAATGATGGAGGTATTTTCGACAACCTTCCTTACAAGCCGCTGGAAAAGAAATGCGATCATATCATCGCCATCCATATCAGTCCGATTCGCCCAATTAAACAACTCAAAAATCTGGCTCAGGTAGCAACCCGTACTTTTGAATTGAGTGTTAATGGGCATATCAAAGAAAGTCGAAACGACAAGCGAACAATCATTGCGCCAAAGGGAATTGAATCCTTTGATTTACTCGACGCCCGATATGCGGATAAGCTTTATGAAATTGCTTATGAGCATACGACGAACCTCGACCTTTCTTAAAATTCCTCTCGGATTTCTGTACTGAATTGGGTATATTACTAACAAATCAAGCGATTATGAACAGAGAAGAATTTCATGCATACGCCGATAAGAAAATCGACGAGCTTTACGACACCATTGAAGAATTAGACAAGAAAAAAGAAACTGCCACAGCCGCGGCAAAAGAAAAATACGCGGAACAAATTGAGGCAGCCAAGAAAAAACGCAGTGAACTAAGCGAGCAATTGGCTTCCTTGAAAAATGCAAGCGGTGATTCTTGGGAAGAGCTCAAACAAGCCTTCACTGAAAGCACTGATTCTTTCAAAACCCACCTGGCTAATATTAAAGCGCGTTTCGCTGAATAATTAGCTTAAGCGCACAACACGCGCTTTTTCTTCTGTTTCCAGCCACTCCAGCTCCGGATTGGACTGGGCAGTTAGTCCTGCGCCTACATAAATATATTGCTTCTCACCTAAGACCTGCATACAACGTAGGTTGACAAAAAGGTGGGAAGCATTTTTTGCGTGTAAACCAAGGTATCCTGCATAATACGATCTCGAAAAACCTTCTTCTTTCACCAAAAAATCCATTGCTTCCTTTTTGGGCAAACCAGCTACTGCGGGAGTTGGGTGCAAGGCCCGAATAATTGGAAAGATATTTTGCGTGGGATCACGCAGCTCGGCACTAATTTCATTTTTTAGATGAGTAAGGTGTCCGGAATTTGCCTTGGTCTTATTAGTAATGTTTAGGGATTTCGAATACGGTTTTAGGGTTTTTTCCAGGTACTGTAAAACAATATCCTGCTCTTCCAGTTCCTTATCCCCAAAATCACCTTGTCCGGCAGAGCGTGTTCCAGCCAATGCCATGGTTTGAATTTGCTCATTATTTCTTGCAAGCAATAATTCCGGACTCGCCCCCATCCACATGCCCGTTGAGGGCGAATACCAGATATAGCAAAACGCATTCTCATGCCTTTCCATCAATACAGAAAAATGATCAAAGGGATCAAAATTGGGTAAATCTTCCTCAATCACGCGGGCAGCAACAAGTTTATTATACTTGCCAGACTGTATAGCCTCCACCGATTTGGCAACCAGGGTCATATAGCCCAATTTATTGGAAGTGGCAGGGCTTTTTGGAGCGCCCACATACACGTAATTCTGTGCATCCAGATAGGTACAAAACGCGGGGGATTCATCGGAGAAAGGAGCAAAAACAAAAAAAGGAGATTCGCTTTCCTCTCCCTGCCATAGTTTTTCTTGGGTAGGCTCAATATAGTTTACCTTTTTTTCATTGGGCAAACGCCATGCCACCATACAGAGTCCCGCTTCTTGGGCATGATGAAATTTATCCTTTAAGTCGGAGTGCATCCTCATTTATTTCTACAACAGCCATGGTAAGACGGCTGATACATACGCGATCACCTTCTTCATCCCGAATATCGATTTCCCAAACCTGGGTGGTTTTTCCGACATGGAAAGGACGTGCTGTGCCATAAACAAAGCCAGAACGAGCCGGCTTCAGGTGGTTGGCGTTGATTTCCATCCCAAAGGCCACATAACGTTCCCTGTCTAAAACCATATTTGCCGCCATGCTCCCTAAAGTTTCGGCCAAAGCCAAGGAAGCACCTCCATTCAACATTTTGAGTGGTTGGAAGGTACGCTCGTCGACCGGCATGCGTGCTTTGAGGTAATCCTCGTGAATTTCAGTGTATTCAATGCCAATATGCTCAGCCATGCTACCTTTCATGCGGTCATTTAAAGCTGCGAGCGGTATATTCGTGTCGATTTTTGGTAATTGTCTCATGTATGAATGGAGTGACGCAAAGTTCTTCTAAGCCACAGAAAAAAACAATTTATCTCATTCGCCATGGTGAAACGGAATTCAATCGCCTGGGAATTGTACAAGGCAGTGGGGTTGACAGCGATTTAAATGAAAACGGACGTTTGCAAGCCGAACGCTTTTTCATGCATTATCAGTCATTTCCCTTTCACAGAATCTATACTTCAGCGCTTAAACGCACCCATCAATCGGTGGCAAATTTCCTGGAGCTTGGCTTACCTCATACCATTTTACCCGAGTTGAATGAGATTTCCTGGGGCGATTATGAAGGCAAGGAAAGCAAAGATTTTTGGAAAGAAGATTACCATCATATGGTGGACCAATGGAAAAATGGGAATCTCGAATACCGTATTCCGGGAGGAGAAAACCCTCTGGAGCTGCAATCCCGGCAAAAGATTGCCTTGCAGCATATCATGGCGCGCCCTCACGAGGAAGAAATCCTGATCTGCATGCATGGAAGAGCAATGAAAAGCTTCTTATGCCTTATGCTCGACTTACCCCTAACAAAAATGGATGAATTTGTTCACCATAATTTGGGGCTTTATTTATTGGAATACAAGGAAGAACGCTTTCAGCTTATCAAAACCAACAGCCTGGAGCACCTTTAAGAGCAAACTGATTGCGGTTTTTAATGTTATAAGGCATAGACTATATTTGCAGCAATTTATAAAACGACATGAATTTCGAACTGAGTGAAGAACATCTAATGATACAACAAGCCGCTCGCGACTTTGCGAACGCGGAATTGTTACCTGGCGTTTGTGAGCGCGACGAAAAAGGAATTTTCCCAATGGAGCAAATCCGCGCCATGGGTGAATTGGGCTTTATGGGCATGATGGTTAGTCCGGAATACGGTGGAGGCGGTATGGATACCGTTTCTTATGTATTGGCGATGGAAGAAATTTCTAAGGTGGATGCCTCTGCTTCGGTAGTCATGTCGGTAAATAACTCACTTGTTTGCTGGGGACTAGAAACCTTTGCAAATGAGGAGCAAAAACAAAAATACCTCCTGCCATTGGCGCAAGGAAAAATTCACGGAGCATTCTGTCTTTCTGAGCCAGAAGCCGGTTCCGATGCAACTTCTCAAAGTACTACAGCCATCGACAATGGCGATCATTATATACTAAATGGAACAAAAAACTGGATCACCAACGGAAGTACTGGTGATGTATATTTGGTTATCGCTCAATCGAATGTTGAGTTAGGCCACCGCGGAATCAATGCCTTCATCGTTGAGAAATCTTGGGAGGGCGTTACCGTTGGAAAGAAAGAAGATAAGATGGGAATCCGAGGTTCGGATACGCACTCTATCATGTTCCAGGACGTGAAAGTGCCAAAGGAAAACCGCATTGGTGAAGAAGGATTTGGTTTCAAATTCGCCATGAAAACCCTTGCTGGAGGGCGTATTGGTATTGCTTCACAAGCATTAGGAATTGCTTCTGGTGCTTACGAAAGAGCTTTGGCTTATTCAAAAGAGCGTAAAGCCTTCGGAAAGGAAATCATGCACCACCAAGCAATTCAGTTTAAGTTGGCCGACATGGCAACTGAGATTGAAGCAGCTCGCTTGTTATGCCTGAAAGCCGCATGGATGAAAGACACGAAACAAGAGTATGCTTTAGCTTCTTCTATAGCGAAAGTGTTCGCTTCGGAAACAGCGATGAAAACAACAACTGAAGCAGTTCAAATCCATGGTGGTTACGGTTACGTTCGTGAATACCATGTAGAAAGAATGATGCGCGATGCGAAAATCACCCAGATTTACGAAGGTACCTCTGAAGTGAACCGTATTGTAATTTCAAGAGCCATCTTGAAATAGAAAAAAATTTAACTCAACGTGAAATCCCGGCCCAGGTTGGGATTTTTTTTTTGTTTTTGGGCTGACGAGAACGTTTCAAACTGACGCCTCTTTTACCGGAACGGTTGCCGGTCGGCCTGGAAGATCTGAGCGGCTTCAGGGTTTTTTTCGCCGGATCACCTCAAACTAAAATGAATGACTTCACCCTTAATCCGGATGTCTGCATCGTTATCACAAAGTCCGTTGCCGTAACGAAGAATATGAGCCTCAAGCCTCCCACGGCCCAAACGTTTATCACCCCCTAAACAGTTCGAAGGACCAAAATCTACTAAAATCTTCTTCTGGAGAGAATCGTAGCTTATTTTGGCACAATCACTCTTCGGAGCGGCTCCATTTTTAAAAGTTTCAAAACTACCAGATTCAGCCTGGTCCATGATCTATTTCAGGTCGCAGAACGTTTGAATAGCAAAAGAAAAATCTGCTCCAATTTCACTATCCAATAATAGCTTTTGTGGTTAAATGGGTTCCTCATCTTCACAGAATGAAAATAGGATCAAGACCCCGGGAAGAAACACAACTCCCCTTAATTACAGGCAATTTTTCAAGGTTGAAGTTGATTAACACCTGCAAGTTATTTAATCATTTTCATCACGCATTATACTTACGCAATGCCTCAAAATGTTTATGCTTTAGAATTTTATAGGTAATGAATTATACCCCTTTTTAGCACCTATATCGAAGAGAAATCCGAGCTACAAATGAGCTCCAATCAAAAGGTCAATATCCTTGAACTTCATATTGAAACGCTCTCCTATATGACGTTTCACCAGGTTCCCTTTGTAGATATAAACCCCATTACGAATGATGCTGCTGTCCCAGAAATAATTTTTGAAACCTCCTGATTCTGCAATGTCAATAAGGATTGGTGTAAAGATATTGCTCAAAGCATAACTCGCCGTACGTGCCACCCTCGATGGAATATTTGGCACCCCATAATGGATTACATCGTGTTTGGTAATGGTAGGGTTAGTATGGGTCGTTACTTCTGAAGTTTCAAAACAACCTCCCTGGTCGATACTCACATCAACGATAACGGAGCCTGCCTTCATCCGACTAACCATTTCTTCGCTCACCACATTCGGACTTCTTCCTTCATCGCTTCGAAGTGCTCCAATGGCCAAGTCGCAAGTAGTTAGTGCTTTGCCCAAAATATTGGGTTGTATGACTGAGGTATAAACGGGAATACCCAAATGATTTTGGAGGCGGCGTAATTTGGCGAGGGAGTTATCAAATACCTTAACACTCGCCCCAAGGGCAACCGCTGTTCTTGCAGCATATTCGCCCACCGTT
>JALRIQ010000040.1 GCA_023277325.1 Bacteroidia bacterium
TAAAAAACTGCGCCACCTGGCCCTGATCCATTCCTGAAAAGGTCCCAACTACAGAATGAAACACGTAACTTAAAGTCCATGATTCAATATAACAGTAGTAGGATGCCACGGCAATATTGGTGAAGATTCCAAAGACGCCGAAGTATTTCCAAAAACGCCGCCTTCCCATGGTATCCAGGATGAAGGGGGTTGAGTGATTTCCACTTTTTCCGCCGAAACGGCCCATCGACCATTCCATCCATAACAAAGGAATACCCATCAATAAAAAGCAGACGAGGTATGGGATAATAAAGGTTCCCCCACCGTTTTGGACTGCTTGAACAGGAAAGCGTAAGAAATTACCGAGGCCGACGGCATTTCCAGCCATCGCAAGAATTAATCCAACCCTGGTTCCCCAGGAATCTTGTTTGGTCTTCATATCGCGAGTGAAAATGCAATTCTTTTTTCAAAATTCAAATCTATCCGCCCGACTTTATTAATATTGAAGGGAAAATTCGATCATGCTAGTACTCGACAACGACCAAATTCAGAAAAAAATTGACCGTCTGGCCTACCAGGTCTATGAAGGATTCCTTGAGGAAGATGCACTGATAGTGGCTGGTATAAACGGTAACGGCTATGAACTTGCCAAAATCTTATGCGCACAACTCGAAAAAGTTAGTCCGCTTCGTTGCACCTTGGTCAAAATAAAATTAGACAAACAGCATCCCACTGCTGCGAGTACTTCTTTGAGTATTTCAGGTGATTTGATCAAAGACAAACCTGTTTTGATCGTGGATGATGTATTGAACACTGGAAAAACCATGGTTTATGCCGTTTCTGCATTTATCCGTGAAGGAAGCAGCCTGATTCGCACAGCCGTATTGGCAGACCGAAATCATAAAAAGTTTCCTATTGCTGCGAATTACGTGGGAATATCTATGGCGACTACTTTGCAAGAACACCTTAGTTTTTCCATCAATAACAAAGGCTACGCCTTGGAGTTGCAATGAGATTTTTTACAACACTTTTACTCCTTTTTATTTTCCATACAAACTTTGCACAAACTGTTTCAGAGACACGTTTGAATCTTGGCTATTCATTTCTTAACGAGTTGATAAATGGCCAGGGTGATTCTGCCATTAAATACCTGGACTCCAATGCTTTGAACCAAACAAGTGCCGGTCAATTATCCGGAATTTGGAGGCAAATTGAACAAGGAATGCAGGTGGGAAAATACCAGGACACTTCGGGCTACCTGATTGAAGAAAACACCCTGTTGCTGGGTATTCAGTTCGAAAAAGCATATTTGGATTGCAGAATTGTTTTCAATGATCAAAATGCGATTGAGGGCTTTTTCTTTCGTCCGCCGAGCGACAAAAGACCTTACTTCATACCGAGTTATGCAGATACCAGTGCATTTGAGGAAATCGACTTCATTTTGGTAAGTGGAAAATACAAAATGCCAGGAAAGTTATGTGTGCCAAAAACAAAGGGGCCTCATGCTCTATGTATTTTATCGCATGGATCCGGGCCAGGCGAAATGGATTCGAAAATAGGTCCGAATCGTGTTTTCAAAGACATCGCTTATGGCTTGGCCTCTCAGGGTATTGCTGTATTTCGCTACAGTAAAAGAACCGCAATCTATGGGGGAGCAAGTGCTGAGAATCCTGATAAACTAACGGTAAAAGAGGAATACCTGGATGATTTACAATCAGCTATCGACACTTTTGCCAACGATCCCCGATTTGATGAAAGCCGCATCTATCTTTTTGGTCATTCCCAAGGAGGCTATCTCGCTCCTCGCGTGGCTAAAAACTCCGATAAACTCAGCGGCATCATTCTGGCCGCTGCCCCTTGCCATCCGATTGACAGTGTCGCTCTGGAACAGTTAGGTTACCTCAATTCTATTGATAGTACGGGTACGTACTACCGTCCTTTAAAAGACCTTACAGAGGAAGTGGCATACCTCCATTCCGAAGAGTTTGACTTAGACAGCGATCCGAGTTGGTTGCCTCTTGGATTGAATGCTTATTATTGGAAAGACCTTATGGACTATGATCCAATAGAGGCTATGAAAGGACATTCAGCTCAAATATTAATTATCAATGGCGAGGACGATTATCAGGTTAATATGGGCGAATTCGCTTGTTGGAAACGCAGACTTGAAGGGGTACGCCATGCGCAATATGTTTCTTTTCCTGGTCTGGGCCATGGATTCTTTAGCAGCAGTAACATCAAAGGACCTGCACAGTATCAAGAACAACATAGCGTAGATACCGCTGTGATCCAATCCATTGCACAATTCATCCATTAAACCACTTTTTGCTTAGCGAAGTGCAAGTTGTTTGTCAAGAATAGCCAAGCCTTCCTCGAATGAATGAGGAGCATAACCCAATTCTTTTATGGCCTTATCCAGGATAAAACCGGTAATGGGCGGACGTTTTGCGGGTTGTTTAATTCCTTCTGAAGTGCTGGGATGCATGTTGGCGGTGCTTAGGTTCCAGTATTTCGCCACACGCTCTACCAATTCATAAACCGACATGAACTCTTTTCCGGAAATATTAAACACCCCTTGAGCCTGCTTCATTTCAATGAGTCTACAGCCCATCGCCAAGTCTTCGGCCAGTGTTGGTGACCGAAACTGGTCGGTAACCACGTTGATTTCCTTACCCGACTCCAGAGCACCTTTTGCCCAGAGGACGATATTACTGCGGCTCATGTCATTCACAATACCATAAACTAGTATCGTTCGCGCAATTGCCCAGCTTTTTGCCTTTTCCTGAATGAGCTGTTCCCCTTTGAGTTTGGATTCACCATAATAACTCAAGGGCACTGCCGGATCGTCTTCTTTATAAGGACCTGATTTCCCATCAAATATGAAGTCGGTAGACAGATGAATAAGATGCGCCCCAACTGCATTAGAAGCGTCGATTAGTCCTTCGAGTGCGGTTACATTGAGTTTCCAGCATGCTTCTTTTTCCAGTTCGCATTGATCCACATTGGTCATTGCGGCGGAATGAATTACT
>JALRIQ010000041.1 GCA_023277325.1 Bacteroidia bacterium
TAAAACTAAATACTGTCTAACATCTGTACAATCTACTAATTTTGTAGACTGAAAAGATCAATAAAAAGAGGAATAAGAAAGAAAAGAGGCTGACTAAAGTTATTTTAAGGATTCTTCTCACAGATTCTTGTCAAAAATAGGAAATTTGCATTATGAACAATCAAGTCAAACTTCTTGCCATAGAATCGAGTTGTGATGATACCTCTGCCGCTGTGCTGATCGATGGTCAGGTAAAATCGAATGAGGTTGCCGGACAACTCGTTCATGAAAAGTTTGGCGGTGTTGTTCCTGAACTGGCCTCCCGAGCCCATCAACAGCATATTGTTCCTGTGATTGATGCCGCTTTAAAAATAGCAGGAATAGGAATTGAGGACCTTGATGCCATTGCCTATACGCAAGGTCCGGGATTAATGGGATCTCTTCTTGTAGGAAGCTCTTTTGCCAAAGGGCTTGCTTTATCACGTTCCATCCCGCTTATTCCCGTTCATCATATGGATGCTCATGTAATGGCTCATTTTATAGATGAACCCAAACCTGAATTTCCTTTTTTATGCTTGGTGGTTTCCGGAGGACATACCCAACTTGTTCGTATGGATAACGTAACAAGCATGGATATTATTGGAAAAACCCGCGACGATGCGGCGGGAGAAGCCTTCGACAAAAGCGCAAAATTACTCGGACTGCCTTACCCTGGAGGACCACTTATTGATCGTTATGGAAAAGAAGGAAACCCACAACGCTTTCAATTTAGCACATCCAAGATGCCCGAATACGACTTCAGCTTCAGTGGATTGAAAACAAGCATCCTGTATTTTGTGCAGGATGAAATGAAAAAAGACCCCGACTTTATCGGCAATAACCTGAACGATTTATGTGCTTCGATTCAAGAAACCATTGTGACCTATCTGATTAAAAACTTAAAAAGAGCAGCCTTGGATTTAGGCATCAAACATATTGGCATTGCAGGTGGCGTTTCTGCAAACAGTCGCTTGAGAGAAAGTGTGAATGAACTGGCAAAAAAACAGGGATGGAAAGCCTATATCCCCGACTTTCAATACTGCACCGATAATGCAGCAATGATTGGCATTACGGGATATTATAAATATTTGGCTGGCCAGCTAGGAAGTATTGGTGATAAACCATTTGCGCGTTAGTTGCTTATCTATAAAAAAGTCCTGTTTGGCAATCATGCTAAATCTTAGCCATTTAAAACCTCATTCGTTTTAAACTGAATATGACTCATTTTTAAAAAGTGATCTAATAAAAAATTCGACATAGCTTAATAGGTTGACCTTATCAAATATTTACAATTGGTTTCCGAAACATCATTCATTGGTTGAAGTAATAGTAGCAAATTCTGCATTTCGTAAGCAAAAAACTATTCTGAATGAACTTACGGAATAGCACATTCCATTCGGGCGCTTATCTTTGTTAAGAACCGATGAACGAGCTTAAAAATATACAAACCGAGATCGATGCCAGTTTTCTTTATGGACTCTTGGCTGAAAATGAAGAAGACCCAAGTGTGGCCGATGTATTTGCTCAAATGAGCGACATTGAACGCAGTCATGCTGTTGCTTTTATGGAAAGTAAAGGGCTCCCATTGAGCCAGCTACCCGGACCTTCAGCACGTGCAAAAATTCTTCAATTTCTTGGTAAAACTTTTGGCTATAACCTGGTTCTCGGGGTCCTTCTTGATACCGAAAAAAGCCTCTCCAGCTCGGTAAAGCATGCGCGAAAACAAACAAAAAAAGCGAGTTCCATTTCGGATACGGCCCATGTTACCATCGTAAAAAACATCCTCAAACATCACCCAAAGGTTGGCGGCGAAAATGTGGCGCGCTTTGAAAAGAAACACCGCTCGGTCGGAGGAAACGCCTTGCGCGCTGCAGTTTTGGGAGGAAACGACGGACTCGTTTCCAATTTTAGTTTGGTAATGGGGATTGCTGGTGCATCGGCTGGAAGAGAGCCTGTGTTGCTGGCTGGAATTGCAGGCTTACTTGCTGGCGCATTATCCATGGCCCTTGGCGAGTGGATATCCGTTAAAAGTTCTCAGGAGCTGTATGAGAACCAAATGGATATTGAAATGGAGGAACTCGAACATAACCCAGAAGGTGAAGAACGGGAATTAGCCCTCATCTATCAATCCAAAGGAATACCAGCTGAACAAGCGAAAGAAATGGCTGCAGATATCATGAAAGACAAAGACTTGGCGCATAATGTTTTGGTAAAAGAAGAACTGGGCATTGATCAGGAAGACCTTAAAGGCTCAGCTATGGAAGCGGCCTTAAGTTCATTTGTGATGTTTGCCGTGGGTGCAGTACTTCCTGTTATACCTTATTTCTTTTTTGGCGGAAATCAGGCTATATTTTGGAGTGCCGGGCTCAGCACACTCGGACTGTTTCTAATTGGTGCTTCAATTACCCTATTTACAAATAAGAGCGTGTGGTTTTCAGGCTTCCGCCAGGTTCTGTTCGGACTTACGGCAGCAGCCATTACCTACGGTATTGGAACTTTAATTGGTGTCAGCTTGACTTAAATTGAGGCATGCTCAATTTTAGCCGTTTTGTACCCATCAATTGCCAGGCAGGTATTTAATACCAAAATGCCCATAAACATAAGCCAATACAGTTCATGATCCAGGTCTTTTATACTCCACTCAACAAAGGTGAGTATAAAGCCAGCAACGGTTAATCCAATGCCTAATATGCGTTTATTGCCCAGATAGACATAGCCTAAGCCAATAAAGAAGAAACTGCCATAGAGGCAGAAACTTTAGATGAAGCATTAGACGAACTACAGAAAGACCCTCCAGTAGTTCTAGTGCTAAAACGCAAAGCGATTCGTTTGTATCCAGATAGAACTAGAATTGCACTCTATTATA
>JALRIQ010000042.1 GCA_023277325.1 Bacteroidia bacterium
CTTCAAGGTTTTTAGCCAAGGTATGGACTTCATCACCAATACAATCACTGGCAAAGTAGACAGGCGCTCCGGTTAATTCTTTTAAGTGATCTACCAGGTGACCGAGAGAGAATTTATCTTCTGGCCCTTCTTTCGGACGACCTAAATGCGACATCAATACAACAGATCCGCCATCATTAAGAATTTTATTGATGGTTGGAAGGGTAGCACGCATCCGCGCATCATCGGTGATGGCAAGCGTTTGTTTGTCTAATGGTACGTTGAAATCAACACGAATTAAGGCACGTTTTCCCGCGAAAGAAAAGCTGTCAATGGTTTTCATGCTGCGAAAATAAGGATTGTTTTTAATTCCGTCTTTGTAAAAACCCTTCTGCATTGCTCCTTTTCAGGGGTTTATAATCTTTATAGAATGGATGGACAGGCATTTACTGATTCTGTATATTGCCTTCAAATGGCATCACTGAACTGGATAAAAATCTACGACTTTAAAAATCATGGACCCGAACCCCAAAAGCGAGGTAGTGTTCGTGTAATCAATATCGACGATAAGCGAATTTGCCTTGCCCGGACAGATAAAGGCTATTTCGCCATGAATAACCGTTGTCCCCATGCAGGTGCCTGGCTCGGCGAAGGCTGGTGCGAAGGCGATCATGTGGTTTGTCCGGTACACCGTTGGAAATACAATGTCGAAAACGGACGAGGTGCTCCAGGCCAGGGAGATTATGTCGATACCTTTCCAACCCGCGAAACCGAGGAAGGGGTATTTATCGGATTGAAAAAAGATCCTTGGTGGAAGATATGGTGAGATGGACCACGGTCGACAGACCATAGTCCACAGTGGCTTGAAACGTGAGCTTTAGTTGAATTTATTACTAGACAGAAAGCATTACAAGCAAGCCTTTCGTGTTTTTCGATAAAAATAATTCAGAATTTGACGGATTAGTTTGTATTTGTCTTATGATTTGATTTGATATAAAAATTTATAAGCAATGAAAAAAATCTTATTTCTATTTACGCTCCTATTAGCTGGTATAGCTAATGCGCAAACGCCTGTCATTATTCACGGCACAGGCTCTTTATTGTTTTTTGACGTAAATCCGTCAGGGGATTATTTTGAAATTAGTTCGCCAGAAATTTGGCTGAATAGTGATGGTTCTCAGACATTTAAGACTCCTGTGTTTAATCCAGTATTACCACCTATGGATGAGGAAGGTGTACCGATGCCAAACGAGTGGATAACTTGTGCTGCAGGTCAGCATTATGCGCAATCACCAGGAGCACATGCCGTTTGCGGTCCAACAAAGGTTGATTTATTGCCGGGTGGAGACAAAAGAATGAGTTGCAATAACCTTGATGCATGGTTGTGTAAACTAGAAACTTTTATGTTAGATGGAACCCCAGTTACCTATTGGAACGGTATAGATTTGTAGGATTTTAAATGGCACATTATTTAAAATCAACGATTCTAATAATAGCTCTCCTAGGCGCAAGCTCAATTGGTTTTGCGAAATCTGGTTTCTTTGTTGCATATGTTAATCATGAAAACGTATGTAATTCTTGCTTAGAACCGATTAATGAATTTAGAGCAGATCTTATAAAAGAAGGAATTCCTTTTTTACTTTATGTAGACAATATTGATGATGAACTTAAGTCGGAGTTTATCAGAGATGTTGTCGGCATTGCTAACTTGAAGAGCGATGAACTTCTGAATGATATAAAGTTTGATGAGCTGTCTATCCCAAGGTCTACTAGCCATAGAATTATTTATCGTAGTGGGGGCTTAATTCAGTTTGATGAGCCTTGCCAAAAGTTTTTTGCGAGACGTCATAGTTTCTCATTGAAGCCTAAATTGGATTCATTCCAATTAAAAGGTAACTTCAATGGGTATAAAAACGCGTTATTAATTTCTCATAAAATGAATGAGGATGTATTTATCGTGCGCGGATTTAGTCAAGAAAGTGTGCTGTTGTATTATTCGCGCTATACTGGCGAGGCAATTGACTTGGTTGAAAAAATTCGGGAGAAAAACCTATTAAGTGAATATTACAATCGTTTTTTTGGAATAATTGCGGGTAAACGTTCATTTTCAATTAGACAAAGTCTATTTGAAGAAAAAAAAATTGGAAGAACGTATGAATTGGAACTAGAATGTCTTCAATTAGTTGACTCAAATAAATTTACCGCGGCATTCCGTTTTTCCATGATTGGAGAAGATAGTCTTGTCTATCGACCTATTTTACTGGTAACTTTTCAGAATTCCCGGGTTTTTGAATGGCATATTGAGGATTTACGAACAGAAGCATTGAACTATAGAGTCTTGCTTTCTAGCGGCGACGATTTCTACACTATTGGCGACACGGTTTTCTTACCTGTATATTCACCATTGAAACAGACGACAGACACATTATGGAATTTAGGTAAATTCGTCAAGTCAAATCATTTACTAAGGTTTGTTGGCATGTGTTCATTTTATGAGCCCAAAGAAAAGCAACAAATCCTGAACAGGAACCTTTACAATTATTTTTCGTCAAGAAAAGTTTTTTCTCACGAAGGTCAATTGGTAGTTAGTTATAATATGATGCCATTTCTATACAATCAAGGAAATCGCGTTATAAAAGTATTTCAAGAAAATACGGGTTTTTTTGATGACACCACGGACTTTAGTGAAGTTTCAAGGTTTATTCGCAATAACAAGGGAGATTTAGCATTACCATATAATCATAAAATTTATTATTATCATTCAGGGTACGCAATTATTGCAAGTGAAAATAATGATAGAAGTTTCGCCATTTATGACTCAACTTTTAGGCTTATAAAGAAAACGTATATGAAGGGAGTTGCGAATTCCTTTTACCCTACCCTTGGGGGAGAATCGCTGGTGTATATGAAGAGCTTCAAAGTTGACAAGGATCGACAATGGTTCGTCTATTTGATTGATTTTGATTCGGTTTTTAATTGATAATAAATTGTAAATGGGGCAATTCTAGATACTGCTCCTTCTTTTGTCCGCATACTCGCTCTGGACTTACACCATCGCTGCAGGCTTCATTGCACGAGTCTGTGGCCCACTTCTTCCGAGACGAACTCTAAGCTGAGCAAACAAAAATCTGCGCTTTTTACCCCTTCGCATACGCTATGGCGCGCTCGGTCTGCAGGAAAATCTACTCCGCGACAATCTCTAAGCTGTGCAAACAAAAATCTGCGCTTTTTCTGCGTTAATCTGCGGGAAATACTGTTCCGCGACGAACTCCTAATTCGCGTCAAACAAGTTGCGCCTTCCGTTAACGTCCGCCGAAGCTTTTTCAGCGCAGGTGGAGTCAAAAAAGGGGGTTAATTAATGTGCAATTAATATGAAACTACAAGCACAAGCCCTACTCGATATCCGTGCTCAGAACATAGCGGCAAATTCGTCCGTTGCCTTTGTCGGCTACGTAAACAATGCGCTTCATGTAGGCAATGCCGCTGGGTTCGCGGAAGTTGAATAAACCGCTGCCTTCTCCGCCGAAAGAGGTGATGATGAGTTTGCTAGCAGGGAAATTAGCGGGAGGTGTTACGCCTTCAAAGCCTTGGTTGGTAAACTGATAGAGCGAGTCTTTTTCCTGATCGATAACAAACAAGTATTCGGTATTGTCTGCTGCTACACAGATATCGGCAATGCGCCCAAAGCGGTAGGATTCATACAAAAACCGTGTTGCCTTGGTGGTGTCGAAATTGAGGTAGGCGGGTTTACCATCATACCGAACACCCAAATCAGGATCAAATTGGTATTCTATACCTAAACAAGCAAACTCCACAGGATTAATGGAATCGTATTGGGCAAGGAAAAAATCGCGGGAAGTATTGATGCCGAACAAACGCTGCGGTGGCCCGGCAAATCCATTCATGCCTTGAATTTTATAACTCGACTTAATGCTCGGACTATTCGAGGTTAATCCATTGCTATTGCCCAGGTTATTGCCATCTTCATCATAAAACAAAACCGTATTATCTGGGAAAGCGACTCCTGTGTTTGAGTTCGTTGGCCCGGTTCGTCCAATCATTAAGGTATTGTCGTGAAGGACAGTCAGGCCATTAAATTGAACGGCTACATCGGGTGCTCCGCGAAAGGAAGTAAACGCACGACTTAAATCATCAAAAGGTTGAATCAGTGTGTCAATAAAATAAGGACCATCGGCGGTGGCAGTATTGCTCAAACGATAAACGGCTGCCACATTATAGGAATTCCCACCAACGGTAATGTCAAGTCTGCCGGAAACGTAGGTATGCAAACGGCGGTCTTGAGCAACTTCTTTGGCGCCCGGGATGGCAATGGTGCGAAACCTGCGGCCTGCCTGATCCAAAACATGTAGTCCAAAATCGTCGACCACATAAATCATCTCATCATAACCTGCGCAAACGTCTACCGGGTTGGAATATCCAGTGAAAAAAGGCTGCACTGGAACGTACCCCACTCCCGCAGGAATCAGGTTGGGGTCTATGCTTCCTTGAATGAAGATTTCTTTGATGGTATCATCCGATTTTTCGCCAAAGAAAAACTGGCAAGAACTCAGTGAGAGTAGCAAGGAAAGGCATAGGAGCATTTTTTTCATAACATAGAAAATTGAATGCCCACGCGGTGTATCTGTCCGAGGCGTTGTTTATGACTAAATCCGTAATCGATTCTGAGCTCACCAAATTTACGGCGCAATTTCACACCCATACCAAGTGGTGGAAAGCCGCCTACATCAGCGCCGAATTCATAACCCGTCCGTAGAACCAATACTTTTCGCAGTACATATTCAGCACCGAAAGCAAAGGTTTCATTATTGTCGGTAGGGTGATTCAATTGGGTACTTATCGTAAGCACATGATTTTCTTTGCTGATAGGGTCAAAGGCCGCTCCAATCCGGAAAATGGCTGGAACCGAAATGCGTTCGAAACCACTCACCACTTCATCTCCGGTATGGCGCAATCGGGTAACTTCACCGTTTGGCTCCACATTAATTCCAAAATTGCTGAGGGTAACCGCGAAACGCGCGTTTTTCACTCCCACATTATAGCGAATGCCGAGGTCGAACATGACATTGTTCACCGAAACATCGGAATAGGCTTCTCTCCCGAATTTTGCATTTACCCCAAAGGAAAAGGAGTTGGTGAGGATACGCGCATAGGTGAACCCCGTTAATGTGCTTTGACTTCGAAAAGTTCTTCCAGTTCCTTCTGGCTGAAATTCAGTAGTTTCATCCATCTCAGGTGAAGTAAGCACATAAGAGTAAACCCCCCAATAGGATGTTTGACCCGGACGGTAAATTGCTCCGATCGAACTGAGGTTAAATCCTGCGAAATAGCGGGTTTGATCAAACTGCACATGCATGCGCTCTTTGCCAACCTGGGTTATTCCAGCTGGATTCCAGAACATGGCCATGGCGTCGTCGGCCTGAGCGATATAGCTGCCTGCCAAGGCATTGCCTCGTGCATCCGGGTAAATTTTTAGAAACTGCATGCCAGCAGTGCCCGTTCGTGAATTACCGAAAGAAGGCAATACCTGCGCAATGCTGCTTGATGCAATTAGAAGGAAAACACATGTGAGCAGTCGATTCACGGCACAAAATAAAGAAGAAAGTGGCGTATTAAGTTGAATTCAGCGTTAATTTTCTGACTTGCCGCGGGTTTGTACCCACCACTCATTAAAGGATTGCTCAACTGGCTTTGGAAACTCCCTTGCTTCACCCCAATGTTTTTTGAAGAAACTCTTAAGGGTAAAGGCTTTCATACCGGCACCTTTATTCAGCCATTTTCTGCTGAGCATGGCTGTTTTCCAGGCTTTCCAGGCCAAAGCGTCTGAACGGCCTTCCATCTTTTGCTCAACTGCGAGACGGCGGTTTTCGAGTACCAGTCCTTTTAAGTCAATGGCAACGGGGCATGATGAAGTGGCTAAACCGCTGAGTGGAAGCTTAAAATTTGATTCGAAATGTTTGGGGCCTGAATAGAATGGGGCCTTAATGGTGTCAATCACGGCATTTTTTGCCTCTCCATGTGTCGCAAAATTGCTGTATTTGGAACAAGCGCCACAATGAATGCAGTATAGGGCTTGTCGCTGAGGTATCTCTCCTAGAATATTACTTCGGCCGTTATCGATGAGCATTACGCTGCTCTCGATAGGGCCAATATGTTCTCTTCCAAAACGATTCCCCAGGCTAATGTGCACTGCTGGAAATTCCTTTTTCCCCTCGCCTTGGCGGGCCAACACGGTAATGAGGTTTTCTGCTTCATGCATGGTAGGGCATACCTGTTCAATACCAAGCACATAAATTACCTTTTTGCATTTAGCCAAAAGCATATCAAACGCAGGTAAATTATGATGCAACATTAAAGCACCGTTTTCACTGATATAAAAGTCTGGAAATAATACAGCGCAGCTATTTTCGTCAATTTTTGGGAAAGCGTCTTCGGCAATAAATTCCCAATTGGAGGGTTTTTGAAACTTGATTTCCTTCAGGATGCGGTGTTCCACGCTGAAAGTTGAATACCCTTTGGTTGCCAATTGCAAGTCTGCTATGGCATTTTCTGCTGCAGGTGCCCAATACATCTTGCCTTGATTGCGTGTGAAATGGGTTTCAAAATCAATCAGGTGCTTGTCGAGGTGCTCAATGGCTTTACTGCGGGTAT
>JALRIQ010000043.1 GCA_023277325.1 Bacteroidia bacterium
ATTGAGGCGGAAACAAAAGCTTTTGCGGCGGCCCTCAAACCTGCCACCAAACAATTTGCTTTTTCTGTGCAAATCGACGGCTTCGAGTTCGAAAAGAAACTCATGCAAGAGCATTTTAACGAGAATTATTTGGAAAGTGAAAAATACCCAAAAGCCACTTTCGCAGGTACCATCGTTGAAGATATTGATCTCTTAAAAGAGGGAAAATATACCTTTAGCGCGAAAGGAAAATTGAACATTCATGGGGTTGAACAAGAGCGCACCATTTCTGTAAACGTCGAAAATAAAGGCGGTAAACTTCATTATAACAGCAATTTTCAAGTGAAATTGGTCGACCATAATATCGAAGTGCCGAGCATCGTGGTAGCAAACATCGCCGAGATCATCGACGTAAAAGTTCAGGGCGTATTAAAAGAGAAAGAGTAAGCTTTCCTTTCCTTTTACTAAATTTGGATGCACTATGATCCGAATTATTCTAATCTCTTTTATAAGCCTGCTAAGTGCTTTTGCTATCTATTCGTGCAATAAAATTGAGCCCAAGCAGTTTCACGACAACGTATGTGAAAACGCGGGCAGCGGGTCAGATACTATAATTATCGACAAGCAGAAGTATTATTTGTCTGCCACCATAAATTCCGGCACCGAGCTGTGGGTCCGACTCCACGGAGTTCCGGCCTTGGTAAATGACTCCTTTGAATCCCATTGGCTGCAAATTCGAAGTGCCAACGAGTGCTATCAGGCCAAAAGCTTTAAAAGCAGGTCGGAGTTGGGGGAAACCTATTTTGTTATTGATTATATCGTCCCAACTTTCGTGAAATCAGGATATCCAGCACTGTGGAAATTCAAATATAAAGGAGAAGAGTATTTTCTCGAAACCAACTTACGCTAAAACAAGCGAGCTCTGGCTTGATCGTGCGTGCAGCTTAGTGATCACCAAGGATTTTTACCACCAACCCATCAAAAGCATTTTCTGGGCGTATTTGGCAGCTTAGGCGGCTGATATCCGTTAGGTTCGGCACCATGTCGAGCATATCTAATTCAGCATCTTGAGCTTCATGAAGACCTGGGTCGTGGATTACCGCAACATGGCAGGTAGCACATAAAGCCATTCCTCCGCAGGTTGCTTCAATCGGATAGTCACTACCTTTCAGCACCTCCATGAGGCTTAGCCCCATATCGGTAGGTACTTCGATGGGGGTACGGCTTCCATCTTCTTCCTCTACAAAAACGTTAATTACATTTTCCATCAGAATGCTTGAACGCCGTTAACGGTGGTATACTTCAGGTTAAGCACCTTGTCTGGGAAAATTCTGCGGTATGCTCCATGACTCATCAAAGCTGCCTCATGGAAACCGCTCAAGATAAGCTTTAGCTTGCCTGGGTAGGTGTTGATATCGCCGATGGCATAGACGCCCGGAACATTCGTTTCAAAGTCCTTGGTATTCACTACCAGCGCACCGTTTTCTATTTCAAGCCCCCAGTTCTCTAAGGGCCCCAATTTCGGACTCAAGCCAAATAGAGGAACGAGGTAATCGGTATCCATTTGATACGCGTTTTTATCCTTATCGACGACACTCACTTCTTGCAAGGAACCATTTCCATGCACCTTAGTTAGGTTTGAATTAAGAAGTACATTGATCTTACCAGACTCAGCAAGGGCCATAACTTTGGCCGCAGAATCAGGTGCGCCGCGGAAGCTGCTGTTTCTATGAATCAAAGTGAGTTCAGAAGCGATATCAGCGAGGTACATGGTCCAGTCGAGGGCAGAGTCGCCGCCGCCTGCTAAAATGACTTTCTTATCGCGGAACATTTCCGGGTCCTTGATCATGTAAGTGATCCCTTTTCCCTCGAATTTTTCTAAATCTTCAATGGCTGGTTTACGGGGCTCAAAACACCCAAGTCCGCCTGCGATACAAATTACTTTGCTATGCACCTTGGTGCCATCGCTGGTGGTAGTGATGAAAGAACCATCTTCCTGGCGTTCAATTTCATCCGCTCTCTCACCCAGAGTAAAAGTGGGTTTAAAAGGTTCAGCCTGTTTCATCAGGTTATCGATGAGGTCTTGTGCCAAGACTTCAGGGAAACCAGGAATATCGTAAATGGGTTTTTTCGGATATATTTCGGAAAGCTGTCCTCCAACCTGGGGCAGCACATCAATGAGGTGGCAACGTAATTTGAGCAATCCCGCCTCAAAAATGGCAAATAGGCCAACCGGGCCAGCTCCAATAACGCAGATATCTGTCGTAATCATAAAATCGCTGCAAATTTAGCATAAGTCTAGGAATGCAAGATGATTTATGTCAACTATCGCCCAACGCCAATGCAACGCGGTGAATTACAGGTGGTGAAGGAGTTCTTCGAGGTGATTGATTTCAATCTCAATATGAGGCGCCTTGAACTCATTATGCGGATTAAACCAAATGGATTTGATGCCCGCTTTTTGGGCCCCTTCAATATCCGCATGGGCATTATCCCCAATCATCACGACCTGGTCCTTGGAAACGGATGCTTTAGCCAGTGCTGCTTCAAAGATACCGGGGTGGGGCTTGGCAAACCCTACTTCTTCGGAAATAATCAAATGATCGAAATAGTGCCGCAAGTTCGAGGCTTCCATTTTACGGTGCTGCGATTCAGGAAATCCGTTTGTGATGACGCTCATGGGGTAACGGCTTTTTAGCGCCGTGAGTACCTCATGGGCTTTTGGGAATACCGCAGGCTTTTCGGTACAGCGTGAAATGTACTGATCAGAAAATGGAGCGGGATGATGGGCGGCCTCCAACCCTAGTTTTTCAAAAGTCTCACGAAAGCGGCGCTCACGCAGTGTCTCTTTACTCACAAGACCTCTATTGTATTCATCCCATAAACCCCTGTTTACCCCAACATACACATCCATAAACCCCTTAAAGTCAAAGAGGCCAAAGCGATGGAGTTGGTGTTCTTCAAAAAGCTCGGCAAGCGTTTCGTTGGAGTTTGTTTCGAAGTCCCAAAGGGTATGGTCCAAGTCGAAAAAGATGTGTCGGATGTTTTCTTTCACGCGGCAAAGATAAGGCTACAACTTTTCTCCGAAAGCCAAATCCCCGGCGTCTCCAAGTCCGGGAACGATATAGGCGTGTTCATTGAGTTCATTATCGCAATCTGCTAAAAAGACGTCGGCTTCAGGGAGTTCCTTTTGTACGAATGCAAGACCTTCGGTGCTTCCAATCAACCCAGCGATAATCAAGCGTTTTGGTTGGCCATTTTTTAATAGGGCATGATAGGTTGCCACAAGGCTTCGTCCTGAGGCCAGCATGGGGTCAGCCAAGATCAGGGTTCGGCCTTCCAAGCTGGGTGTTGCCATATACTGCACGACTATTTCAAATTCGGTTTCCGACACATGCTTGCGGTAGGCGGAGATAAACGCAACATCGGAACGGTCAAAAAATTCTAGAAGGCCCAGTTGGAAAGGAACTCCCGCACGAAGCACTGAACATAAGACGGGCTGTTCATCGAAAAGAGCACTTTCTTTTATACCGAGCGACGTTTGGATGCGCGCGGGAGAAAAAGACAGGGTTTTACTGATTTCATAGGCGATAATCTCCCCAATGCGCTGGATATTCTTTCGAAACCTCAGCCGGTCTTTTTGGATGTTTTCATCGCGCAGGTCGCGCATGAACTCATTGATTAAGCTGTTTTCGGCACTGAGAAGTTTTAGAGAAGCCATGGTCGTGGTCGGTTTATTTTTTATTCGCTAAATTTACATTTAACCAACTACTAAATCCGAATGAAACCTTTTAAATCAAGTTTTGTGCTGTTGCTCTTCTTTTTGATTGCACAGCCTACAAGAGCAGACATATTCGACGAGGTCGTCAAGATCCTGGAAAGCGGAAACACCGAAAAGCTTCACGCCTATTTTTCTCCCAATATCGATTTGGAACTCCCCGACGGTACGATGCATTTATCCAATGGACCAGCGCTGAAAAAGGCTTTAGCTTCTTTTGTTAGTGAAAACCCAGCGAAATCAGTGGCGATCAAACACAGAGGACCTCTGGGAAAACAGAGCTTTGTGGTAGCGAACTACATAACAAAATCTGGAGAGACCTATCGACTGACCATTTTTATGGAAGGAAATGCAGAGAATATGCGGATTCGCGAGCTGAAGTTCGAAAATTCGTGATATTTGTAGCGTGATAGACGCAGCCCTTTTTCAAAACACCGAAATTCATGATTTTATTCTTCGTGCTCTTCAAGAGGACATTGGCGATGGAGACCATTCTTCCTTAGCCAGTATTCCAGAAGGCACCCAGGGAAAGGCCCAAATGCTGATCAAGGATCAGGGCATCATCGCTGGACTTGAATTGGCGAAAATCATTTTTCATCTTAATGACCCTTCAATGGATGTACGTCTTTTTCTTCATGATGGCATGGAGGTAAAGAAGGGCGATGTGGCGATGGAGGTAGAGGGATCAGTGCATGCGATTTTGCGCGCCGAACGATTGGTATTAAACCTGGTTCAACGCTTGAGTGGCATAGCGACTCGGACCTTTGAGATGAATAAACTGATTGAAGGTACTGGATGCACCCTTCTGGATACCCGCAAAACAACACCAGGGCTTCGCCTTTTGGAGAAATGGGCCGTAAAAATGGGAGGCGGGGCAAACCACCGCATTGGGCTGTATGATATGATCATGCTCAAAGACAACCACAACGACTATGCAGGCGGTATCACCAAAGCGGTAAATAATACCCTAGCCTACCTGAAAGAGAAGGAGCTTCACCTAAAGATTGAGGTGGAAACAAGAAACCTGGAAGAGGTGAAAGAAGCTTTGGCTACCGGGAAAGTCGACCGAATTATGCTCGATAATTTTACCGTGGAGGCCATGAAAGAAGCTGTTTCGCTAATTGATGGAAAGGTGGAAACGGAGGCATCTGGAGGAATCACCGAAGATACAATTCGCGCATATGCCGAAACCGGCGTTGACTTCATCTCCGTTGGTGCGCTTACTCATTCAGTGCGTTCCATGGATATCAGCCTGAAAGAAATTTAAAACCCATGCGTCGAAGCAAGGCGGATTGTTGTCTCCTCCAATGAGTTAGGTACAGTCCTTGTTCAATATAAATCGTTTACTTTGCAGTACTACTTGGTATTTATCCTTATATGAAAAGAGTTTTTACATTATGTATGCTTGCGTTTCTTGGCCTTCGAGCAGAAGCACAAAGCTTTATTACCAGCCCAAAAGTGGGCACAGTAACAGGTCCTTATGATGAGTATGAACTGGTTGTTCACGCAAAAGTTTATAATGTCAACGCCGACAGTTTATTCACCTGGGTGCGTATTGAAAATAATCTAAGTCCAGGCTGGGAAGGTACTATTTGCGACAAGGTTACTTGCTGGGCACCAACGGTTGACAGTAGCAGCTTTTTCCTCGCACCGGGCGATAGCTCAATTATGGATGCTCATTTTTATTTAAATGAGAATTATGGAAATGGCACCATGAAGTTTATGATTTGGTCTGGCAATGATAAAGGCAATGCCGACACCATTATCTACAACGCAAGCACATGGGCCATGTCAACCCGCAACGTAAGCGACAACAAAAATGTGCGCTTATTCCCGAACCCAACAAGAGGGGTATTGAACCTGGAATTCAGCAGCACTGGCAAGGTACAGTTGGAAGTATATGATTTGTTGGGCAAGAAAATGACAGACCTAAGCTACCAAGGTTTGGTAAGCAGCTTCGATCTTAGCGATTTGCCAAATGGGCTTTATATCATCCGTATCAACGACGACGGACATATCTATAGCCGCACATTCCGCAAAGCTGACTAAGCTTCTTATGAAAAAATTGAAAGAGCGTCTTCGGACGCTTTTTTTATGTGCCAAACTTTCTCTTCGGCACCCACAAGACGCCTGAGGGCGAAACGATCGCCACGGATGTACTTGTTGGCAGGTCGGGAGTAACCAGGCCCGTCAAAGCACCAAAGGCAGGCATTAGGATTAATTCCTGACGGATATAAAAGGCGGGAAGCATCACCGATTGGCGCCCCTTCCCTTTAAGGCGATGGCCTGGGTGGATATGCCCACAAATGGAGGGCTGGTTTTTTGGAACTTCAGCAGGGTCATGGCAGAGAAAAATATTTCCCAACTGAACCGTTTCTTCGGCGATAAAAAAGTTGGTGGAAGACCCATTGGGAATGGAAACCAAATCGTGATTTCCAGGAATCAGATAAAAGCGGGTATTCGTAAATGAAGCGAGCAATTTAATCAGAAAAGGCCACTCCTGATTTTCTTCGCTATGGAATAAGTCACCCAGGAAATAGACTTTTTCTGGGTTATAGCGCCGTATAACCTGATTTAGTGCATGGAAATCCGCCTCTGCCGACTTGGCAGGAATGGGGAGTCCGTTTTTGCGGAAATGCGAGGTTTTACCAAAATGTAAGTCTGCAATAAGGAGGGTATGGTGCTCGGGAAGCAGAATCGCTTTTTCAGGAAGCAAACTCAATTTTTCCTCATTCCATATAAAGCTAATCTGATCCGACATGGGCGCAACAAAGATGAAAATTTTCCAGTTCAGGCATGCAGTTGTTCGAGCATTTTCTGAATTCGGTCTTGCAAGGTTTCATTGGTAAACTTCTCACGGAGTCGGTCGACTAGAATAGGAAAACCGAAAGGCGTAAACTGTCCGGGGTTCTCCAGAATAATATCTTGTTTGGCAATTCTTTCCAGGGCTTTACGCAGCCGCCCTTCTTCCAATTCGAAGTCCATCACTTCTTCATAAGATTGTTTGAGCAGCAGGTTATACGGCTCATGTTCACTGAATACATCAAAAAACAGTTGGGCATTGGATTGGAGGTGCCTTTGTTTGACGGGCTTGCCAGGATAGCCCTGAAATATGAGTCCGGAGATTCGCGCAATATCCCGGAACTTACGTCGGGCCATTTCGGTGGAATTGAGGCTTTTTAGTAGGTCTTCTCGGAGGTAATCCAAACTGAATACATCCGAATCCAGGGCAATCTCAATGGGAATCTCCTGATCACTCAGCAGCTCGAAGCCATAATCGTTCATGGCGATGGAAAAGGTAATTGGCTTGACAAGCGACAGGCGATAGGCTAGCAAGGAGGCAATGGCCTGGTTAACAAAGCGCCCCTCAAAGGGGTAAACAAAAAGATGATGCCCTTCTTTGCTTTCTACCTTTTCGATTAGTAGTTGCAGCGCATGAGGCACACGGGATAAGGCTTTTTGTTTGTCGAAAAGCGGACTTAAAGAAACGAGTTCTACCTCCTGCGTAGGGTCTAGCATTTCGGCCATTTTTAAGCGTAGCATTTCGGAAAGATTGGAGGAGAAGGACATCCTTCCGCCCATCCAACTGGGAACCTGGCCCTTGGTGCTTTTAGCTGGGGCCACAACCACTTCCATACCTGTTGTTTGAAGCAATTCCAGGTTCTTACCCGCCAGCCAGAATACGGAGCCAATTTTCAGCTGGGAGATAAACCATTCTTCCACCTGGCCAATTCTTTTGCCGCTTCGGTATTTCACCTGAAGCATTTGATCGCTCACGATGGTGCCTATCGACATACGGTGTAGCATCGCTAGTCTTCGGCTTATTACTTTATAAAGGCCTTCTTCAATCACCACACGGTGAAAATCGTCGTAGGCATTGAGGCTTTTTCCTCCATGCACCAGGAAGTCGAGGAGGGAGGCAAACTCTTTTTTATCGACGCTCTGGTAGCTGAAGGTTTGAATAATTTCCTGGTAGATGGTTTCGGGTTCGAATCCATCGGAAACAGCAAGGGTCATAAGGTATTGGGTAAGCACATCAAAGCTGCGGTAATAGGGAATGCGCTCTTCAATAAAGCCCCTTTTTACCGCCTCGCGCAAGGCAGCGCCTTCCAATATTTCCAGGGAATGTGTGGGAACAAAATAAATGCGACTTGCCTCTCCAGGACGATGCCCGCTGCGTCCTGCCCGTTGCAGAAAGCGGCCAACGCCTTTCGGGCTCCCAATTTGTATGATGGTCTCTACCGGACGAAAATCCACGCCCAAATCAAGGCTCGATGTGCAGACGACAATTTTTAGGTAACCCAGGTGTAATTGTTCTTCAACCCAGCTGCGCAACTCCTGACTCACCGACCCGTGGTGCATGGCGATTTGTCCGGCAAAGTGCGGAGCCGCTTCCAATAACTTCTGGTACCACACCTCCGCAAAGGATCGGGTATTGGTAAAGATGAGGGTCGAGCTGCTTTTTTCGAGCAGCGGAATCACCTGTTGCAGCATTTTAATACCAAGATGTCCGGCCCAAGGGAAGGTTTCTATTTCTTCAGGAATGAGGGTATGGATTTCTATTTCCTTCTCAATATTCGCCCGTATGATCCGGCTGTTTATCGACGCTTTTCCATAACCCAGAAGCACCTCTTTGGCCTCTATCAAATTGCCGATTGTGGCAGAGATTCCCCATATCCTCAATTCCGGTAACAGGCCTTGCAAGCGGGAAAGGGCCAACTCAACCTGAACCCCTCGCTTGGAGCCGAGTAGCTCATGCCACTCATCTACCACAACCGTCCGAAGCGCTTTGAAGGTGCCGGGATAGTGCTTTTGGGCCAACATAAGATGAAGGCTTTCTGGC
>JALRIQ010000044.1 GCA_023277325.1 Bacteroidia bacterium
TACAGGGCAATTCTACTTTTTTTGGGGATATAACCGCGCTTATTATACCAAAAGTGATTTGCATGTTCATGGACCAGAATATGAGTTTACCGTATACGATGCGGTAGCACATGATCGTCCAACGCCGATTAAAGACAAGGCTTATTATACCCCCAAACTACTCACTATCCCTCAGTTTAATTTTCGATTGGGGTATCAGGTGAATAACAAATGGTCTGTTTCAATCGGTTGGGACCACATGAAATATGTGATGGATCAAAACCAGATTGCCGAAATTTCTGGTTATATCAATCATCCAATCAATACCCAATACAACGGCACCTATCTCCGCCAGCCAACTCAAATTACCAGTGACCTTCTGAAATTTGAACATACGGATGGATTAAATATCGCTTCAGCAGACATTGAAAGACGATTTAAACTTTGGAGCTCAGGGAAGAAAAAGTTTTCCTTGCATTCAATTTCAGGGGCTGGAACAGGCTTTGTAATTCCTCGAAGCGATGTCCGCGTGGCAGGAGTTGGGTTAAATAATGATTGGCATATTTCAGGATACCATCTCAACGCCAAGACTGGCTTACGCTTTGAGTTTTTACGAAATGGCTTTTTCCAGCTCGAATCAAGGGCGGGCTATATCAATCTGCCGAACGTATTGGTACAAAACGATGCCATTCACCGCATCGACCATCATTTCTTCTTCCTCGAATGGTATGGAAGTTTCGGAATGTACTTCAAAGTCTTTTAAAATCGCCTTCATCGATTTTACAAAAAATTCGAATTCCAACGTAAAAATTCACCAGAATTCTATGCTATATTCGTTTTGGGTAATGAAATAGCCTATGAAACAAGTTGACTAGAAAGAAATAGCACCTCTCGGGGTGCTATTTTATTTTATGCGCTTATTGGGCGGTTTGCTTCTTCTTCCTTACCAATACAACTCCTAAAAGAATTAATCCCATCCCTCCAATTTGGAAGATGCTTAAACGCTCGCCATCTAAAACACCCCACATCAATGCAACAATTGGAATGATATAGGTGGTGAGAGACGCAAATACGGCATTGGTAATTTGAATCAAATGGTTAAAAGCAACCAGCGAGAGTGCAGTTCCAAATACAGCGAGAAGAGTAATAGCTCCCAAACTTTCCAAAGCCTGACCTTCCCATGAAATCTGCGAAAAAGTTCCAGCAAGCCACAAATAGAAAAACGAAGGTATGGCCATAAAAACAATGGGGAAAGCAGCGATAACCATGGGCTTACTTAAAGCAAATTTCTCCTTGATCAAATTCACATTGATTCCATAAAAAAGAGCAGCCAATATTACCAAACCGGCATAGGCCAAATCCCCTCGGAATTCCGACTTATTTCCCAATAATATCAAGGCCAATGCGCCACAAAGACCGATAACTACGCCCAGAATTTTAGAGCGATCGAATGGCAAGCGATAGACTAACACCCCTACAATCAGCGCGAACATGGGTGTCAAGCTGTTTAGGGCACCGGTAACCGATGAACTTAAATGAGTCTGGGCTACAGAGAAAAGAATAGCCGGTAGTCCATTTCCAATCAATCCCGATAAAAAGAACCAACCGTAATTTTTACGTTTCGATTTAGGAAGGTAGATGATGAAAATAGGAAGCAAGGCAATACCTGCGATAAATAAACGCAGACTGGCTACCTCCACCGGACTGAAAGTTAACAGTCCACGCTTAATCAATATGAAAGAAGAACCCCATATCATACCCAGAAGAATGAGGAGAACATAGGCTATGGGGAAAAACTTTTTCATGGCGCAAATGTAGGCGAATAGCACGAAGTTCTGACCTCTAATGATATGCCTGCGTTACCATGAATTCTGAATAGAAACCTATTTTGTGCATCGTAATGGGTATCCTTTCAAAATGAAAATGCCGCTTTATTTTATTCCAGTATATCCATGCCACGCACAAAAGAATTAATGGACAAATACAGGAATTATTCGCGCGATCAAATTATTAGCGCCTAAACCAAAAAAGAGGGTTATTCAGAAGAAGGGAAAGCCGCCATTATGCATGTTATTGAGGAAAAGGGGCGGACTGGATTGTAAAGTAGGGATTATTCATAAGCATGAGCAAGTTGAGCAGGAAAAGGAGAGAATTCGCAAAGAGGTCTATCAACTTTTGAAAACCAAAACATTCAGTCATTCCTATACAGATTCGGTAAATGCTCAACACATTATAAGCGACGAATTACAAGAGCTTATTCAGGAAACTAAAAATCTTTATGAGGCGGAAGAAATCGATGGTAAAATAGTGCCAATAACCCTAATTGGTGGTGCCGTCGGAGCCGCTATTGGAGGAACAATCGGCGGAATAGTTTGGGGGATTCAAATGATCTGTACCGGGTATATGTTTTATCTATTGGCCGTTGGTTTATCCCTACTTTGTAATGCTTGTGTCAAATTTTTCACCAAGCAGTTTTATAAAAATTGGGGCCTATTGGTATTTACCGTAATTGCTAGTTTCTATGCCCTGGGGCTCGGAGAATTTTTATAGAACCTTTTCGGATACCTCGGTCCTGAGCGGGTGAATTGAGATTCCCTACAAATGATTTTAAACCTATTTGACCAATACTGAATTGTTCATCTAGATTTATTTAAGGTTCAACAAGTTAAATCGGCTCAACCCTCATTTTGTCAACGTCATTCGCATTTGGTCAAAATAATTGCGGGTTCCAGATTTCGCTGCCTAACTTATGTATGATTTAAAATCCCAGAAAGATGAAAAACATCGAACTTGAGGTCACATTGCCCCAGAAGTAGTTTATGCCACGGGGTTACGACGCGAGGGACATAGACATACTGCCATGAATGGAGGCGAAGCGGAATCCAATGGGGAAATTGGCGACTTTTACAGTGCCTGGGACGGGTATATCTCCGGAATGAATAAAATCTTTGATTCCGAATAAGGAAATCGTTCAGACCTGGCGTAGCAGCGAATTTTTAGATCAAGACCCAGATTCGGTGCTCCATATCACCTGAGTGGAACAGGCTGAAGGATGTCTGCTCAAATTGAAAAACACAGAAATTCAAGCAAGTCAAAGTTCAGATTATGCTGCGAGTTGGGTGGAACACTATTTCACTCCAATGCAGGCATATTTTAAAGACCTGTAGTTTAAGGGCGGTAAGCCGACTCACGAAGAATTTTATCTCCGTCGGTTTCCATCAATAAATCAAGCAGGCTCAACGAAGGATTTTTTTCCATATAGGCCTTCACAATTTGCCACCCAGAATAAGCTCCGATACGCGGTGCACTGCCTGGTGGAATATTTGGTGCTGCTGTAAATGGACCATCGCTAAGCAAGTTCATGTAAAAAGCCCCATCGGTGCTGTAGAGGTATTTGTCGTTGATGTAGAAAGTCCACATCTGAAACTCATTTTCGCGCAACCAGGTGAGCTGATCGCCTGTCCATCCTGTAATAAGACTGTCTGTCGTATTGGGTAAAACAGACTGCAAATAATAAAGCTGCTTGCCTTCCTTAATCATTTGGTCGAGGTAGCGATTTCCTGCCGGAATGCTTCCAAAATTTTGATCGAGCCAGGCACTCATTGCCACCGTTGGCAGGTGGTATTTATCCATCCTTCTGAGCATATAAGATGGAATATTAAAAAAGGGATAGACGGGATAATTTTCACCGAGGTACATTTCCAAGGGAATTACCAACATGCTACTATCCGTTCCAGAGCGAAATAGGAATTCCGTATAAGCCAGAATCAAGCTGGGTGTTGGTGATTCGGGGAAATGAGCCGCAAAACGACGTAAGGCTGGATCAAGGATTTCCATCTGCTCAGAAAAATCACCAAAGACTTGTTGAATGGTATCTTGAAGCTTGAGCACATTGGTGTCAGTAAGCAACATCTGGCAGTTTTCCTTTACTCCAGAAGGGTTCCAGCCCATGATATCGTGCTCATAAAAAGGATAAAAAAGTGGGTATTTCTCCTGTAAAGTGCTTAAATCTTCATCCAAATGATCGAGGCGCATGGAAAAGAAATCCTTATCAAACCGCTTTAAGGTTACATTTGTTGGAACAGCATCGATGTTTACGGGTTGAACTGGTTCATTCCCACATGATTGCAAGCCCAAAACAAGGAAGAGAAAGACAGAAAATAGGGTTTGTTCTTTTTTTACCAACTTTGTAAGCATATCAACGATTCATCAAAGGACCAAAAGTATGAAAAAACAATTAGCACTGCTCCTCAGTCTTTTCTTCGTTATGGCCACTCAGGCTCAGAACGATTCCAAGGAAAGAAAATTACATCTTGGCTTCATGGGAACATCCAGTTTTGGATGGATGAGCACCGATAGTAAAAATATCTCTGGAGGTGGGTTAAAGGCTGGAGTTGGTTTTGGGATCCATGGCGATTACTTTTTTGCAGAAAACTATGCCTTCTCTGTAGAGGTTTTGCATTCTACACAAGGATATAAGCTAAATGCCGACTCTATTTGTACTTTCAACGAGTCGAGCGCGAAATTTATAAAGACTGGTGGCGTTGAAATCTCCTACAGGATGCGCTCATTTCAACTGCCTATTTCCTTGAAGCTTAGAACAAATGAAATTGGGTATTGGAGGT
>JALRIQ010000045.1 GCA_023277325.1 Bacteroidia bacterium
TACCATTGTTGAAGCAGGAAGAACACGTTTACGTCCGGTATTGCTTACGGCCATCACTACCGTTTTGGGATTGATTCCATTGGCCATCGGATTGAACATCAACTTCTTTACCTTGCTTTCAAGCTATGATGCACAGTATTATACCGGTGGAGATTCAGCAGCCTTCTGGGGACCGATGAGTTGGACGGTAATCTTCGGATTGACCTTCGCAACCTTCCTTACCTTGGTTGTTGTTCCGGCGATGTATTATTTAACAGACAAACTCCAGGCATTCCTTGGACGCTTGTTTGGTGGAGATAGCAATACAGAAGAAACTGCTTAACGATAACGGTACTGAAAAAGTCCGCTAATACAGGAAATTTCTTCAAATAGCTAATTCCTATACTTTCATCCCGACCCCATTATAGGGTCGGGATTTTTTTTGCTTTCCACACATGTGCAAAAAAGCCTTCTTCTTTCGTTAAGAAGAGAAGATACCTTTCGGAAATTTTAAATCTCATGTCTAAGCTGCGAAATATCGTCTCCCTGCTTTGTTTAACCCTTACACTAGGGGCATTTGCTCAGGAAACACGGGTATATGCCGACCCTATTTCTCGTTATAACAATGGTTTGGAGCTCTATGACAAAGAGAAATTTGCTGCGGCAATCACCGAATTTAATGCCTACCTCGAGCTGGAAAAAGATGCTGAACTACGCATCAATGCTACCTTCTATATCGCTTTTTGTCATAATGAATTAGGACATAAAGATGCTGAACAGCAAATCCTGAACTTGCTTGAAGCCTATCCAGAGCACCCAAAAGCCAATTATGCGAGCTATATCCTGGGAAAATCCTACTATGCACGAGGCAATATTGGCAAGTCGTTGCAGTACCTCGAAGACTGTGATCCATTGAACCTTACCCCAGAGGACCGCAAATCGTATTATTTTGTATACGGTTATGGATTATTCACCAAAGAAAAATACACCGAGGCCCGGGAGCAGTTCCACCGCATCGAAAAAAACAAAGACAAATACTACTATCCTACCCAATACTATCTGGGTTATATGGATTTGAGTGAAGAGCAGGATGAAAAAGCCCTTTCCCACTTTAGCAACTTGCACAAATCCAAGGTATATGGCGACTTGGCTATGAAGTATTCCTGCCTTGCGTATTACCGTCTCAAGCGTTACCAAGACCTCATCGACTATTCAGATACTTTTGGCAATAGCACCTATGCGGCTGATATTTTTTGGGAACGCGGGAAAGCGTATTTCCAATTAAACCAGGCACAAGAAGCGCTGAATAATTTCCAAAAAGGCAGAGAAACCCGTGAGCTCAGTCCTGATGACCATTATATGCTGGGAATGGCTTACTACCAAGTGAAAGATTACGAAAATGCTTATGTCAATTTCACTTCCATCACCAATAACCTCAATCCGCTTCGCCAAAATGCCCTGATGTATGCCGGGGATTGCTTTTTAAAGCTGGATAAAAAGACCAATGCGCGCAATGCCTTTATGGAGGCCTCGCGTTTGGATACCGACAAAGACTTGCAAGAATTGGCTTTCTTCAATTATGCCAAGCTGAGTCTAGAACCACCTTTCCAAGCTGAAGCAGTTGGAGCTTTGAGCAAATTCATTGAAACCTATCCTCAGTCGAAATACGGCGATGAAGCCAAAGGTTATTTAGGAGAAGCTTTGCTCAGTGCGAAAAAATATTCGGATGCGATTCCTGTATTAGAGAGTATTAAGAACAAAACCGATAAGATCAAAGGCACCTACCAACAGATTTGCTATTTCTATGGAAACGAATTGTTGCGCCAAGATCCACAGGCTGCTTTAACCTATTTCGAAAAAGCACGCACCTACACTATTGATGCAAAGATTGATGCACAGTTAGATTTCTGGGAAGGTGAAATCTATTATAAAGAGGGCAAAGGTCAGGAAGCGCTAAAACTTTGGGAGCATTTCTGTGCTAACCCAAAAGCCAAAGAAACGCCGGTTTATGCCGATGGGCTCTACAATTTGGGCTACGCCTATTTTGACAAAAAAGACTACGGCAAAGCAAGCACCTGGTTTAAGGCGTATACCAAAGAAGTTGTTTACTCTGGGGAGCGCAAGGCCAAGTATATTGATGGCATGACCCGTTTAGGCGATTGTTATTATATCACCAAAAATTACGCTCAGGCCGTTGATGCCTATGCTTATGTCACCACCAAAGAGGGAGCCAATAGCGATTACGCCTGGTTCCAGACGGGTATGATTCATGGGATTCAGGGTAAATTTGAGGAGAAGGTGGTAACCATGAAACGTATTCCTTCACTTTATCCTAACTCTGAATATGTAGATGATGCCCTGTACCAGATTGCTTTGGTTGATTTACAAAGGCAGAATTACAAAGAAGCAATCCGGGGATTCTCCTTTTTACTGGAAGACTATCCAAACGGAATTTATGCAAAATCCTCCTACCTCAATCGCGGGTTGGCACACTATAACCTCAAAATGAACGCCGAAGCCTTAAAGGACTACAAGACCGTTGTTGAAAACTACCAGAAAAACGAAGAAACAGAAGAAGCGATTCGTCAGGTTGAGATTATCTATAACGAAGAAGGCCGGGGCGATGAACTTTTGGAGTGGCTCAAATCCATCGGACAATATATTCGTGTTTCCTATGAAGACTCTACGCTGTATAACTCGGCTTTAAAGAAATACCAAGACAATAACTGCGAGCGCGCCATTCAGGGTTTTGACGATTATTTGCAACGTCATCCAAACGGATACTTCCGTATTCAGGCAAATTTCTACCAGGCAGAGTGCCTTTATGCCAAGCAAGAATACGAGAAATCCCTTGTGGGCTATGAATTCACGGTCAAGCAAAAGTTTCCTGATTTCTACGAGCGTTCCTTGCGTCGTGCTTCTTTTATTTATTTATGGATGAAAAAAGAGGCAGATGCAGTGCCTTACTTAAAAGAACTCGAAATATCAGCTTCTCAGAAAGACAATATCCTCTATGCCCAGGTGAATTTGATGTATGTATACCTCAATCAGAACGACCTCGGAAATGCGCGCGGGTATGCGGAAAAAGTCTTGAATAACGACAAGGCCCAAAAAACCGAAAAGCGCGATGCCAACCTGATTTTAGGACGTGTATTAGTGGCTGAAGAAAACTTTGATGCGGCAAAGCCTTACTTCGAAAAGGTTGAAAAAGACAAAGAAAATAAAAACGCGAAGGGTGCTGAGGCCAAGTATTACCTTGCCTATATCTCTTACCGCAAAGGAGATAGTAAAAAGATGCAGGAACAGGTTTATTCCTTGGATGAAAAATACGCGAATCAAGTGTATTGGGTAGCCAAAGGGTATAACCTGCTTGCTCAATCCCTTCTCGACGAAAAGGACCTCTTTAATGCGCGGGCGCTTTTAAACAGCATCGTGGAAAGTTATACAATCCAGGATGATGGCATTCTAGAAGAAAGTCGCCGCTTATTAGAAAGGGCGGCAGAAATAGAATCTGCTGGAAATGAAAAGCCTTAGCTAGTTTAGAACAATCCTAAATAAGCAAAACACTTTTATCCGGTTTTTTAATTTAAAATTTACTCTAAATTTGCGCGGGATTAAAACTCTGAAGCCCTACTATTTGTTAGTATTTAGAAGGTAATGAGCTTTAAGGCTGATTAAAAAATTTAATGCACTCTAACATAGATTTTTCCAACAAGATGAACATTCAATCAGGAAAGAACTTTACCCGAATCATGCTGCTATGCACCTTGGTTCTAGTAACCTTCGTCCGTAGCTGGGCAGCAGATGCCACTAAAGGAAAGGACCTCTTTGAACAGCATTGCACGTCATGTCATGCAATCAACGAAAAACTAATCGGACCTGCACTTGCTGGCGTTAACGAACGCAGACAAGAGGCTTGGTTGATCAAGTGGATTCGCAATTCCCAAGCCTTAATT
>JALRIQ010000046.1 GCA_023277325.1 Bacteroidia bacterium
TGCCACCCGGTATAAGGTAATTTTTATGGCATAGACACTTGGGTCAATCGCTGCTTCACGTAAAAACCGGATCACATAGTCGAAGCTCTGAAAAGGGTGATGTAGAATCACATCCTTCTTTTTAATCTCGTCAAAAAGCACACGTGTATGCTCAAAGCGATCGATCAATAAAGGCTTGATAGGCTCATACCAGAAGTCCTTGCCCCCTACTTTCGGGAAGTCGAAGAAGTCTTTGAAGTTGTGGTAACGTCCACCAGGTATGATAGACTCCTTTGAAATTTTCGCTCTCTTGATGATAAAGCGAAGCATATCCTCCGGCAATTCTTCATCATAAATAAACCGAACAGGCACCCCTTTTGGTCGTTCTTTTAGCGATTTCTCAATCTTAGAAACCAGGGTTCCGGGGAGTTCATTATCGATATCCAATTCCGCATCGCGCGTTAGCTTGATGGTATAGGCTTCGAATACATCGAAGTCGAAAAAGGAGAAAATATCTGGCAGACTAATCCGGATTACATCATCCAACAGCATGATATAGGTATTGTCGTCGGATGAAGGCAAAATAAAAAAGCGGTTGAGTACTTCAGAAGGCACCTCCACCAAGGCGAATTTTGGTTTGAGGCTGCCATCGCTTTTCGACATTTTAACTGCCAGGTAAATCGATTTATCACGCAAAAATGGAAACTCACGAAGATGATCGAGCATTACCGGAAACAAGAAGGACAACACTTCCGATTTATAAAACTCCTTTACCTTGATGCGCTGGGTATGACTGAGCTGGTGCTCATTAACAATAAATATTTTCTCTTCTGCCAGTCCGGGAATGATCTGTTCTTCAAAGATCGAATTGAATCGATCTTGCTGATCTACCACACGTTGCTGAATGGTATTCAACAATTGAGCAGTTTCCTTCCCTTCCTTATCCTTTTGTTTGCGTTGGTATTTGAGCAATCGACGCACTGATGCCACACGCACACGAAAAAATTCATCGAGATTGGAAGAGAAGATGGCCAAAAACTTCATGCGTTCCGCCAATGGAACTGACGGGTTCTCCGCCTCCTGTAAAACACGGTCGTTAAACGAAAGCCAGCTCAGCTCCCGATTGATATAGATATTGTCCTTCTTCTTATGCATAAAGCTAATAACGCAAGCTCACCAAAATGGGCAAATGATCACTAAAACCTCCCAAATATTTATTCCCCGCATAAGTCCGCCAAGGGTTTCCTTTGAATTTTCCTTCCTGCTCTACCAGGTAATCGGCCACATAGATTCTGGCAGAATTTGGGGACACAAAGGTTTCGCCAAAACTCAACAGTTTACGGCTCACAATAATCTGATCGAGCATGTTCCAATCCTCTTTATAGCGGTAAGAACCATAGCCCCTTTCCTGAAAATTCCACATCAGGTTGACCAAGTCAGTTTCAGCTTTTTCAGGCCCTGCGCCCAATACAGCACTTAATGAAGAATCCATGGGTTCATCATTGAAGTCGCCCATGATAATGAATGAAACCGAAGTATCGGCTGCTTGTAGCTTATTCAATTCCCCACGAAGCACCGAAGCAACATGCACCCTTTTCCGCCTTGAAGCCTCTTCCCCTCCACGGCGGCTTGGGAAATGATTCACCGATATCCAAAATGGTTTCTTATTCAAGTGAATACGCGCCATCAAAATATCGCGGGTTTTCAATTTTTTATTCTCCGGAAACTCAATGCCAATGGCATAGTTCGAATCGCAGCGCAATTGTGGAGGCAGAAGCAATGCCACATCAATACCGCGTTCATCAGGCGAATCATGATGAATAATCTGTAGTCTTCTGAACTTCAATAAAGGATGATTAACCAAATCCTCCAGGACCTGACGGTTTTCAATTTCAACCAGGCCAATTATTCCATGATTAATCTCTAGCGTTCCTTGTATCACTTTAACTAATGAATCCAGCTTTTTGTGGTACCGTTCGCTATTCCATTGTTTCTCTGATCCTGGTAAAAACTCGTCGTCATTCTTCTGCGGATCGTCGATAGTATCGAAAAGATTTTCCACATTATAAAAAAGAATCTCCAGGTTTTTATACTTGGTATTGGCATCAGGATTAGCCGGAGAAGCCCCGATTATCAGCGCTCCCAGACCAATAAGGCTACAAAAAAGTACCGTATATTTTACTCGCATTAACTGCGAAATTATTAGAAGTGGCTCGAGATTCCGTGTTAAATTTTTGATAATCGCTTATTCACATTGATTCCATTGATGCAAAGGCCTATTTTTGCGGCTCGAAATCTATGACGCTGATAAAATCAATCTCTGGCATCAGAGGAACAATTGGAGGAGAGGCAGGAGAAGGTCTTACACCCGTTGATATTGTTAAATTTACCACTGCTTATGGTATTTGGCTTTCCCGAACTTCGGAGAGCCGTAAAATCGTGATTGGCCGTGATGCACGTATCTCAGGAGAAATGGTTCGCCAACTTGTATGCGGAACCCTTCTTGCCATGGGGTATGATGTAATTGATCTCGGACTTTCCACTACCCCAACGGTAGAAATGGCGGTTCCCGATTTTAAAGCTGCTGGTGGAATTATTCTTACTGCGAGCCATAACCCAAAGCAGTGGAATGCCTTGAAATTGCTCAATGCAAAAGGTGAGTTTATTTCTGGCGCTGATGGCACTGAGCTTCTACGTATCGCTGAGGAAGAAAAACCAGCTTATGTAGGCGTTGAAAAAATGGGCAACTACGAAGTGGTAGAAGGTTATATCGAAAAACATATCGATAAAATCATGGCCCTATCCATGGTGGATGTAGAAGCCATCAAAGCCCGTAAATTTAAAATTGTTGTGGACGCGGTAAACTCTACTGGTGGTATTGCCGTTCCAGCACTTCTTCGTCGTTTGGGCGTAGAAACCATACATGAAATTTTCTGCACCCCTGATGGAAAATTCCCGCATAATCCAGAACCACTTCCAGAACATTTGGGAGCCATTTCTGGTGAGGTGAAATTCCAAAAGGCAGACTTAGGAATTGTTGTTGACCCAGACGTTGACCGCCTTGCTATTGTTAGTGAAGATGGATCCATGTTTGGAGAGGAGTATACCCTTGTGGCTGTGGCCGATTATGTATTAAGTCATACCAAAGGCGCTACGGTGAGCAACCTTTCCAGCTCAAGAGCTTTGCGCGACATCACCGAAAAACATGGCTGTGTTTATTCGAGCTCGGCAGTCGGAGAAGTGAATGTGGTAGAAAAGATGAAGGAAGTAAATGCCATCATCGGTGGTGAAGGAAACGGAGGGATTATCCTTCCTGAGCTTCATTACGGACGTGATGCCTTGGTAGGTATTGCCCTATTCTTATCCCACCTCGCCCGTTTTGGAAAGATGTGCTCTTTCTTGCGTGAGACCTATCCAGACTATTATATCGCTAAAAAGAAAATTCAACTAGAAGGCGATATGGATTTGGATGGACTCCTCGACAAAATTGCCAAGAAGTACGCCGCTCAACCGCAGATTACGATCGACGGTTTAAAAATTGAATTCGATCAGGAGTGGGTGCACCTACGTCGTTCGAATACCGAGCCTATCATCCGCATTTATGCAGAAAGTCAGAGTGAAAGCACTGCCAACACTTTGGCCGATAAATTAATTTCAGACATCAAAGAACTGCTTAACAGCAAACGTTAAGCCTAGCAATAAATCTATGGCACTTCAGTGTGGTATCGTTGGCCTTCCTAATGTTGGCAAATCAACCCTTTTCAATTGTTTGAGTAATGCCCGTGCGCAAGCTGCAAACTTTCCTTTTTGCACCATCGAGCCAAACGTAGGCGTGATTACCGTTCCAGACGAACGCCTAAACGAACTGGAGCGCTTGGTAAAACCGAACCGTGTTGTACCCACTACCATTGAGATTGTCGACATCGCCGGTCTTGTAAAAGGTGCCTCCAAAGGAGAAGGATTGGGCAACCAGTTCTTGGGAAATATTCGTCAGGTTGATGCCATTATCCATGTAGTAAGATGTTTTGATGATGATAACGTGATTCACGTAGATGGTTCTGTAAACCCAGTGCGTGACAAAGAGATTATTGATACCGAGCTTCAGCTGAAAGACCTTGAAACCGTGGAAAAACGCATGGTGAAGGTCGAAAAACAAGCGAAATCTGGCGACAACACGGCGAAAAAAGAAGTAGAGCTACTTAAGCGCCTCAAAGAAACCTTAGAGCAAGGAATCAATGCCCGCGTTGTAGAGCCTAATAATGAAGACGAAAGACGCCTTCTCGACGATTTCCAATTATTGACCACCAAACCTGTATTGTATGTATGCAACGTAGATGAGGCCGGTGTGGTAAATGGAAATGCGCATACCGAAGCCTTCAAAGCATCGGTTGCCGACGAAAACGCTGAAATTCTTATCATCAGCGCAGCCATCGAAGCCGATATCATGGAGCTCGACTCTTTCGAAGACCGCCAGG
>JALRIQ010000047.1 GCA_023277325.1 Bacteroidia bacterium
CCCTGAATCTTTAATTTGAAAACGGAAGATGAAAAATGACTCGGGTTTTTTTGAAATGGTGTATGATGTAGTGCGCCTTATTCCTTCCGGAAGGGTAACGTCATACGGAGCTATTGCGCGTTATTTGGGCACGGCGAAATCGGCACGTATGGTGGGGTGGGCCATGAATGCAGCCCATGCTCTGCCTGATGTTCCAGCGCATCGGGTGGTGAACCGTGTTGGTGTTTTGAGCGGTAAAAACCATTTTGCTCACCCGTCGAGAATGCAGGAATTACTTGAAAAAGAAGGGGTGCAAATTCAGGAAGATCAGGTGATTAACTTTCGTGAAAAATTTTGGGACCCGGAAAAGGAATTGAGCCTTTGAATGAAAAAGGGGATATTTCGCTAATTATAGAAAAAATGGACACGACACTTGTCAATGATTTTAATGCCTACCGCGAACGAATGAATGAAACCATTCTGGATGCGGATAATCTTGTACTCAAACGACTCTTTAACCTCGATACCCGCACCTACGAAGAAGGCGCGCTTTCCTCACGCACCAAAGAAATGCTGGGCTTGGTAGCCTCTATGGTTTTGCGCTGCGACGACTGTATAAAATACCATTTGGGTAAATGTTATGAGCAAGGGCTTTCGAAAGCCGAGGTATATGAGATTTTTGCTGTTGCAAATATTGTTGGCGGAACGATCGTTATTCCGCATACTCGTCGTGCCGCTGAATATTGGGAGGCACTAAGTGCAGAAAAATGAAAAAGGCGCAAATCCTCTTTTTTTTAATTCCATTACTCTTTTTTAGCTGGGTCGCGGCAAACTCAAGTCGCCTGGCCGGTGGGGAAGATGGAGTGATGCACCATCTGTTTGCGCGCTATGTTCCAGAACACCCAGCAAATTTGCTTGATCATTGGGCAAAACCGCTTTATGTGTTTTTGAGTGTTCCCTTTGCGCAGTTTGGACTTTTTGGTTCGCTCTTTTTTAATGTGCTTCTTGCTTCCCTGACCTCGTGGCTGCTGTTTCGCACGGCACAGAATCTAAAATTGCAAAACCCGTGGTTGGCTCCGGTGCTTTTGTTCGGATCAACCATGTATTTCTATTGTGTGGCTTCGGCAATCACGGAAATACTTTTTGCCTTTTTATTGACTTGGGCCTTTTTCGAAAGTTCACGAAAAAAATACCTTCTCGCGGCTTTGATAGTATCCTTCCTCCCTTTTGCCCGAAGCGAAGGAAATGGAATAATCGCCCTGTTTTTTCTTGCATTTATTGCCTCGAAGCAGTGGAAGGCTATTCCGGTATTAGCCACAGGAACAGTGCTCTACAGTATCGCTGGGTCATTTTATTTTGACGACATTTTTTGGGTATGGAACCAACATCCCTATGGCGACGCAAGTGCTATCTATGGAAGAGGTTCTTTGCTTCATTTTGTAGGGCGCAACAAAGAAATTTGGGGAAACCCGGTTTATCTACTTTGGATTTTAAGCACCCTACTCTTCGCTTCAGCGGCATTGTGTCGTCTTTTTCAGAAGAAGCCCGTTGAGGATACTTTTTGGATTTGGCTCTTTATGATATTCGGTTCCTACTACCTCTACCTGGGCGGACATACCCTTGTTTGGTATTTGGGAAAAAGTGGCTCCTTGGGGCTTACTCGTGTAATCGCTGCGGTAATGCCTGCTTGTGCTCTGATTGCAACCTACGCGGTAGATCGGGTTCTTTTCCAGCTTAATCCGAACCTAAAAATGCTAAAAAACGGAATAGCCATTGGAATTGCTTTTTTGACCCTTCAATCCAGTTGGAAATTAAACCGCCCTCCTTTTCACGGTGATCTAGAAAAAGAAGAATTGATAAAAGCAGCTGCCTGGTTCAGGGAGTCCTCCTATTTCGAAAACCGAAAACGCATTTATTATTTCGCGCCTACTGTAGCGGAAGGATTCCGAATTGATCCCTTTAACCCGGAACAACGGGGCGATTTGAGTGAGATAGCATGGAATCGCGACATTCCATCAGGGTCAATTATTGTTTGGGATGCCCATTTTGGCCCCAATGAATGCCATGTGCCGATTGACACCCTTTTGCAACGTCCTGAGCTGGAACTCATTTATCATCAAAAACCAAAAGAACGAATAAGCACCCTGAACGGCTACGATTATGAAATCTACCTGTTTAGAAAGCCTTAGATAACCTAGTTTTGCACTCAAGATGAACAATAAACGTATCAATACCCTGTTGGGATGGGTCACTTTTTTGGTGGCAGCCATTACCTACGGACTTACAGCAGAGCGCAGTGCCAGTTTTTGGGACTGTGGAGAGTTCATCTCTGCTTCTTATCATTTGCAAGTAGTTCACCCTCCAGGAGCACCCTTGTTCCTGATGCTCGGAAATCTTTTTGCGCAATTTGCTTCTGACCCAAGCGGGGTGGCATTTATGGTGAATATGCTTTCGGTAATTACGAGCGCACTCTGTGTGATGTTCACTTTTTGGACCATCACTCACTTTGCCGAAAAACTACTTCGCAATCAAAATCATGAAGAAAAAACCCGCAAATTGTTGGTTTATGGAGCAGGACTTGTTGGTGCTTTGGCCTTAACATTCTCCGATACTTTCTGGTTCTCAGCTGTTGAGGCAGAGGTATACGCGGCGTCCTCCTTTCTATCCGCATTAACCTTTTGGTGTATTCTTAAATGGGAGCATGTTAGCGATCAGCACGGCGCGAACCGTTGGTTAATTCTTATCGCCTATTTACTTGGACTTGGAATTGGCGTCCATTTGCTTAACCTCCTCGTAATTCCTGCTATTGTTTACGTCTATTACTTCAAGAAATACGATTTCAATACCAAAGGCTTTTTTATCGCTTCGGGTATAGGTCTGGCCATTCTTGGCTTTGTGCAGGTAGGCGTTATTCCAGGAATTCCAACCCTTGCCGCGAAATTCGACCTGTATTTTGTGAACGACCTGGGAATGGGATTTGGTGCAGGGGTGAAGTTCTTTGCTGCCCTTCTTATAGGTTCTATCATTGCCGGTATTTGGTACAGTCATGCTAAAGGAAAAGCTTGGCTGAACACGGCTTTACTTTGCTTTGCATTTATCCTGATAGGCTATTCCTCCTATTCGATGGTGGTGATTCGTTCTTTAGCGAACACACCAATTGACATGAATAATCCGGAAGACCCATTTAACCTGGTGTCTTACCTAAACCGTGAGCAATATGGCGACCGAGCCCTATTGAAAGGACCTTACTTCAATGCACCAGCGATTGATGTAAAAGAAGGCAAACAAGATTGGCGTAAGGGAGCGGATTCATATGAAGACGCTGGAATTCAACCCGAATACATTTGGGATCCAAAATATGTAACAGTCTTCCCACGTATGGGCGATCAGCAAAAAGCGAGCAGTCCGCAGGGATATGCCTATTGGGCAGATGTCGATAAAGACAAAGTGCCAACCATGGGGCAGAACATTTCCTTCTTCTTTAAATACCAATTGGGGCACATGTACTGGCGCTATTTCCTATGGAATTTTTCCGGCCGTCAGAACATGATGCAAGGAGATGGAGATCCATTGTATGGAAACTGGATTACAGGGGTTTCTGCAATCGATGGGTTCCGTTTAGGCCCTCAAAATAACCTTCCTGAAAAATGGGAGAACGATAAGTCGCGCAACAAGTACTTCATGCTCCCATTAATTCTGGGAATTATGGGCTTGCTGTATCAGTTGGGCCGAAATAGAAACGACTTTTTCATTGTTACCATGCTGTTCCTGTTTACGGGAATTCTGATTGCGGTTTATTTGAATGCGCCGCCGTATGAACCAAGAGAGCGGGATTATACCTTGGTAGGCTCCTTCCAGATATTCTGTATATGGATAGGTTTGGGTGTATTGCAGTTTGCCGAATGGTTGCGAAAATGGCTAAAGGCAAATCAGGCTGCAACGATAGCAGGTGCCCTTTCCTTAATTGCGGTGCCGATGCTTATGGGCGCTCAGAATTGG
>JALRIQ010000048.1 GCA_023277325.1 Bacteroidia bacterium
TACCTGCTTCAACATGCCCATAATCCGGTTGACTGGATGGAATGGGGCAAAGAGGCTTGGGATAAAGCAAAAAAAGAAGATAAACTGGTATTGGTTAGCATCGGTTATGCCTCCTGCCATTGGTGCCATGTGATGGAGCATGAAAGTTTTGAAAACGAAGACACGGCAGCAATCATGAATGCCTATTTCGTTTGCATTAAGGTAGACCGCGAAGAACGTCCGGATGTGGATCAAATTTATATGGATGCGGTACAACTCATTTCAGGTCGTGGTGGTTGGCCATTAAATATGTTCTGCCTGCCTGATGGGAAGCCAATTCATGGTGGAACCTATTTCCCTAACCGCGATTGGAATCAGCTGCTTTTTCAACTCAACGACCTCTACCTGAACCGTCGCCAGGAAGCCATCGATTACGGACAAAAGCTAACGGAAGGAATTATAAGCATGGATGTGCTGAAGAGCAATAAATCCGCGCTCCCAAATAAAGAGCAGCTCAAGGAAGTACTGGATAAATGGAGTAAACAATTCGATTGGACTCATGGAGGAAATGCCCGTACTCCGAAATTTCCCTTGCCCGTCAATTTCCAATTTTTACTGAATGCCGGAGAGATCTTAGAGCATCAGGAGGCAAAAGACATGGTCTGTCTTACTCTGGATAAAATGGCCTTTGGGGGTATTTACGATCAACTGCAGGGAGGATTTGCCCGCTATTCGGTAGACGCCTTTTGGAAGGTTCCTCATTTTGAAAAGATGTTGTATGATAATGGGCAACTTATCTCTTTGTATGCGCGCGCTGCCGGAATCTATCGGCGCGACGATTATGCTGCCATAACACGACAATGTATTTCCTTTATGGATGAGGAATGGAAAAGTCCTGAGGGGCTTTATTATTCTTCGTACGATGCAGATAGCGAGGGAGAAGAAGGCACCTATTATGTCTGGACCTGGGAAGAACTCCAAGGCATACCTTCTGCTTCTTTTGAATTGTTAACTGAGTACTATACGTGCAGCCAGGATGGAAATTGGGAACATGGAAAAAATATACTTCATGCTACCCTGTCTATTTCCGATTTCGCTAAGCTTAAAGGACTCGACCCTAAAGCCGTAAGCGACCGCATTGAAGAAGGACGATCATTCCTGCTCTCCAAGCGTCGTGAGCGCATTAAACCTGCATTGGACGATAAATGTATCCTTGCCTGGAATGCCCTGGCCTTAGAAGGGCTAAGTGACGCTGCTCGCTATTTAGGTGACGTGGCGATTGGTAAAAAAGCAGAAAGCCTGGCTCTGGCCATCGAAGAACATGCTTTAACAAAAGGGAAGTACCAACGCATTGTAAAAAATGGAAAGGCCAGTATTCCCGCATTTTTAGAAGATTTAAGTGCATTATGTTCTGCCTATATCAGTTTGTATCAATTCAATTTTGAAGAAAAATGGCTAATTCGCGCAAAAGATATCGCCGATGAAATTATCGCCTCCTTCCTGGATGAAAAAACTGGTTTATTCTATTTCATTTCCCATCATGCAGAACCCTTGATCGCCCGAAAAAAGGACCTGAGCGATGACGTACTTCCGGGAGCCAATTCAAGCTTTGCCATATGTTTAATCAAGTTGCACCACTATTTTGCTGTCTCTGAATACGGTGAGCGCGCCCATACCATGCTTGAAGAAATGGCAGAAGCCTTTTTGAAGCATAGTCCGTGGTATGCCAACTGGGGACAAGCCTTTTTATTCAAGGAATATGGTCTCTATCAACTCTGCGCCGGAGGACCGAATGCGCAAATAGAAATCGCAGATCCAAGCTTATTGGCTATTCCCAACTTAATCCTTGCGGCGGCTGATAAAACATCGTCCCTTCCCATTCTTCAAAACCGCATCGAAGAGACAATGAAATTCTATCTGTGTAAAGATGAAACCTGCTTTGCTCCTGAGCTGGACATGAATAAGGCCCTCGAAAATAAAAGTTAACTGAAATAGGATCTGTAAATTGAGTATAAACTCTCAAATTCTAACTTAACCCCAACCTCGTCATCCTGAACGCGTGCGCCGGAGCTGTATAGCGGAGGTGCCGCGAGGCTTTTCGCCGAGTCGAAGGGCTGAGCAAAAAAAATCCCGGCTCCAAAGAACCGGGATTTTTCTATAATATAGACCTTAATTAAAGTTCGCCTTTATCGTCGGCTCCCTTTTTCTTAGTAGAATAAGTAAGTTTCAGGGCATTGGCCTTACGAAGTTCTTGCTTCACATCGGTAATGATTCCCATCTTCACATCTTGATCTGCTTTAATGGACATGATCATTTTACCCTTGTCATATTCTGGAAGTTTCTCACGCTCTGTTTCAACAAAGGTGCGCACATCATCTTTAGACTTGAAAGCATCATTCAGCTGAATCCTTGGCGCAGTTCCAAACTCCTCTTTCAATGATTCGATTGGAGAACCAATATAGATAAAGCTAACCAATGATTTCTTGGTGAGTTTTTCAATTTCACTTGCCGCCGGGGTATTGTTTTTTACTTTCAGCGTTACTTCTCTCATCGTGGTTGCCACCATGAAGAAGAACAAAAGCATAAATACAATATCCGGTAAAGATGCAGTGTTAATCGCTGGGCTTCCTCCGCCTTTCTTTTTTTGAAATTTCGCCATCTTATTCCGCTCCTGTGTTTTCTGGTTCTGCTTCCGAAATTTTCTGAGGGTATTTATCTTTCACCTCGTCTTGTTGATCCGGACTCAAATCATCGAATTTACGCCCGAACTTCGATAAAGAATACTCTTCACGAACTTCGCGGTAAGCCGCTTTCAATTCATTTTGCACAGAGATATACGTTACGTAACTGGTACCTCTATCATTTTTCAAAGAAATAACCGCTTTCTCCGGGCTCACACTCATGTTCGGATCCAAACCTTCATTGGTAATGAATTTTTTGGTCTTATCACGAAGCTGGTTGACACGAATAACATCGCCTTCAACAAGCAGCTGGTTATTAGAGTTCACCAACACTTCCAAAACATTCCGCGCTTTGATTGGTGGTGGCTCCTGCTCCAGATTTTCCTCCCATGGTGGAAGTTTAATCGTGATACCAGAGTCTGAATCCATGGTTGTGGTTACGAGGAAGAAGATGAGCAGCAAGAAGGCGATATCCGCCATCGAGCCCGCATTAATTTCCGGTAAAGCTCTACTCTTTCTAGCCATGTTTTCTTATTTAAATAGTTTTCTCACTTCCGAATAAACGGTTGCTCCCATAACAGCAGCAATAGTGATGTACATCATTTTTAAGGCTCCACCTACCAATTTAGAGGCAGAGGCAGAAGTAAATCCTACTTTTTCATAGGAGATTAGAATCTCGTCTCCTGAAAGGGCATAACCCAATCCGAAGGTCACCAAGATAAGTCCTACACCGATTAAGGCTTGAACTGCACTCTTTGGGTGAGAGATCATATAAACAATCGGGAAAATGATTGCAGCCCCGGCAGCAATTACGCCCAACAAAAAGGTGATCGTAATACCGAAGCCAGCACCAGTTTCCACGCTGTTTGAGCTCATGTACACCGCATATACCAAATAAAGGCAAATGAGTGCAACAAGCGCGTAGAATACAGGTTTAAAGACTTTCATAGTTGATTATTTTGTAGATGAAATTTTGTTTTTCACCAAGATGTCTACTAGATCGATAGAAGCTTCTTCCATGTTATTTACCATGGTGT
>JALRIQ010000049.1 GCA_023277325.1 Bacteroidia bacterium
TGATGCGTTTATGTGCTGTATACCAGCCATCAGTAGTCTTGAATAAAGACAGAATGATTCGGAATAGCTTCAGAAACGAAACCAAATCAATACCAATTCCTTTGGCTTGGACACCCATCTCTCCATGTGACAGCATTCCATTCAAAGGGTACGCCGCCAAATACAAACCAAGTGAGGTAAGTGGAATTGATCGTCTGTATTATGACCGTTCGGAGCCCTTTGAAAAATACATTCCCTACTGCCACGAGTTTAAAGCCTCGACAATGGGAAGGAGCGTTCGCGCATATATCATTCCCCAAGCCTGGCAGGCTGTTATCGAGCGTCTGGCGGCAAATGGCGTGTATATGGATACCCTTACCGGAGAAGATAGTCTCTTGGTAGAAGCGGCACGAATCGACAGTTACCAAACTACAGATGTCGCCTTTGAAGGGCATTACCTGCATAGCCAAACCAAAGTGACTTGGGAAAAAACTAAAATAAGGGTGAGAAAGGGAGACATCCTGGTAATTCCTGATGCGCGTAATGAAATATTCCTGGCTCATGTTCTGCAACCTGAAGCTCCTGATTCCTATTTCAATTGGAATTTCTTCGACCCCATTCTGCAACAAAAAGAATGGTTTTCATCCTATGTTTTTGAGGATATCGCTGCTGAAATGCTTCGTAATGATCCCAAATTAAAAGCAGAACTCGAAGCGAAAAAAGCTGCTGAACCAGAATTTGCAGCCAGTGCTTTCGAACAGCTTTATTTCATCTATAAAAGAAGTCCGTATTTCGAACCGAGTTACCTGCGTTATCCGGTTTATGTTCTTCCTTTTTGAAAGTAGAGATAGCGAGAAAAAGACAGCCAGAATCCCAGACTCCCAGACTTCCAGACAGCCAGACTTCCAGACAGCCAGACAGCCAGACTTACAAACGGCCAGACTTACAAACGGCCAGACTTACAGACAAAAACATGCAAGAGGCCAACGACCATGTAGGGGCCGATACAATCATCAATCAACCTTTGCTCATTACCTCTTCGTACACCTTGTCGAGTACTTTAGATAGGTCATGATCACGCGGAGTAACTGTGTTTCCAGAATCGTGTGTTGTGAGTTTTACCATAACCTTATTATAGACATTCGTCCATTCGGGATGATGGTTTAACTGCTCAATGTACATGGCTGCATTCACCATAAAGGCTATCGCGGCAACAAATGTTTTAAACTCATAAGTGCGGTGCAAGGCATCATTCTCTTCTTTCCACATAATTCAAAAATATACTTTCTCTGCTAAGCCGCTTCAGTGATAGCACTAAACCACTCAAAATGAGGAAATAAATAAATAAAGTATCAGAAAATATTGCACTAAATTGCTGGATCCCTTAGCCTAGAACTATGCGTATTCCCTACCTATTCCTCTTTTTTACCCTGCTCTTTTTTCTTCCAAACAATCTGCTTGCGCAGTCTGAAAAACAAGAAGATAGTACACAAAAACAGCTGGTCTTAGTCACCACAACAGACGGCATTCAGCGCGTAGGATACATCATATCTGATGACGGCAGAGAAATCTTGCTTCAGACAAAATCGCTTGGTAAAATTTATATTCCCAAGGCGAATATCCAATCAATAGAACCTATTAAAGACGGTGAAGTTAGTTCTATCGACGATGAATTTGAGATTGTTGGTCCATTTACGACTCGTTATATTTTTACCACAAATGCCCTTCCTATAAAGAAAAAGGAAAACTATTCGATGCTTAATCTATATGGTCCGGAGGTGCACTTTGCTTTTACAGACAGGTTATCCCTGGGTGTAATGACCACCTGGATTGGCAGTCCAATTGCAGTTGCAGCCAAATATTCTATCCCGACGAAAAACAAGAATATCAACTTTGGAATAGGCACCATTATGGGTACTTCTGGATACATCAATAGCTTTAACGGCTTTGGCGGACTTCATTGGGGAATGGTTACCTTTGGAAATCGCAGGAATAATATTACCCTTTCCGGAGGACTTATGTACTTGGGCGGTTTTGGAGAGAACTCGTATTATCAGGCAGGCGAATATATTGTAGAGGCACCCGCTATGTTTCAACCTACCCTTGCCTCTGAGAATACCCTTTTTACCTCACCTGTTTTGGGGATAGGTGGAGTTATGTCTCTTGGAAGTAAAACCAGCCTCATTATCGATGCGATGTTTATCAATGGTTCGCGCACCCGGACAAATTATTGGGTGTACCAGGAAAAAATTGACGCTACCCGCACCAAGTATACCGTGCAAAATAAGATGGACTCCTATGCGACTAGCTTCTTTTATCTGATGCCAGGTATTCGCTATCAAAAAAGTCTGAATCGCGCCTTTCAGTTTTCTGTAGCTGGAGTGGTTTTCGACGGGGAAAGCTTCCCGCTTCCAACTTGCTCCTGGTTACGAAAGTTCTAAGGAAAATGTCAGCTTGTGACATAAATCACGTCAGAACCATGAAGCAACATCTACCTTTGCAACATGGGAATCATCACAAAAAAGTATATCCAAGATGCCTTTACCTATGAGGAGTATCGGCAATTGGGAAAAGACCTTATTTCTCAGGGGAAAACCACGGGGCCAAATCAAAGCCAGGATTTCCTTAACTACAGCAAGCTGAACGACAAGCGCATGGACCGGGTGGATAAAACCCAGGAGCTTGAGCCAGAGACAATTGCGGCAATGAAGGGAATACTAGCGCCCCAATATTGGGTGGTAATCACTGAATTATGGTGCGGCGATGCGGCAATTAGTTTACCTGTAATTGAGAAAATGGCTGCACAAAGCAAGCGTGTAAGGCTTTCTATTTTGTTGCGTGATGATAATACCGAGGTGATGGACGAATACCTGACCGACGGCGCTCGTTCCATCCCAAAACTCATCATGCTGGATGCCGATTACAATGAAATTGGCCTTTGGGGACCTCGCCCTGATGCAGCGCAAGAAATCATGCGTAAATGGAAAGAAACGGAGAATACCGATAAATCAGCTATGCTCGAAGACGTTCAACGTTGGTATATCCAGGACAAGGGAAAGACAATACAAGAGGAAATTATTTCCTTACTACCGCAGCAATAAGAAACTGCCAGAGAGCATCTCAAAGTCCTTATCTACACCTCGGTAGTCTATCTTATAGACATACACTCCCAGCGGAGCTTCAACTCCGTCAATTTTTCCATCCCAACCTTCATCCATCATATCTGTACTGAAGACTAACATGCCCCAACGGTCGTAGATTTCCATATGGAATTCGGAGATATACATTCCCTTTGGATAGAAATGACTGTTCTCTTTAAGGCCACCAAAAGGTCGGAAGGCATTCGGGACAAATATCCGCGACTTCACAGGTGCGCAAGCGATACTTGAGCGAGAAGTTTTCCCTCCATCTGCTGTGCTCCTGGCGGTAATGCGGTAGCAATATTCCGGACGTTTATTAAGCTCGGTAATGTCATCTATGAAGCTGGTTGTGGTTCCATCAACCGTTGCGAGATAGACAAAACTCCCTCCTTCATAGATTTCAATATCATAAAAATCAACTCCTTCATCCCAGTACTCATATTTCGTCCAGGTAAGTTGGGGTTGATCCAAATCGTCGACCGTAGCCGTTAGAATCACGGTCTTTCCATAATTGGAAGGATCCGACTTATAGCCACAGGTATCCTGTACTATGGTCCGGTAATAGAAAGTTCTTAAACTCGCACTATCTACTGGGTCAAAGGCATAATTGATAAAAGGATCAAATCGATCTGTTTCTTCATAATCTACCCCATCACGTGAACGCTCCAGGATATAATATTTCACTGGTGCTTTACTCCCCGAAATCATCGACCACTTCACGAGGTTCTCGGAGTTTCCTTCTATGGATGCCGAGAACAATTCATTGGATGGCACATAAGGAATATAGTTCGGAATGGCACCTGAGGTATCACTCAATGAAGCCTGAAGTGCTCCTTGACCAAGTGCATGAATCTGATAATAATAACCGGTATTGCAGGCAATACTCGAATCGAAGGCTTGCAAGGTTGAACCACTTACTTCCTTGAGCTTCTCAAAACCTACAGCAGGATTCAAGCGCCAAATTTCGTATTTCAATACAGGGTAACCTACATAAGGCGTCCAGCTTAAAAAGCTTGCATCATCAGCAGTATAAGCACTCAACTCCACATTGGTATGCGGAATCAAGTTCGTTGTATCGGTATAATAACCACAAACATTTTTGGTAACTAACCGATAAGTATACGGCGTTTTTAAAGTAGGAACATCGTCCAAGAAGAGTGTATCCCTTGGGTCCATAATTTGCGCTATCGAATCAAACTTACCGGAAGGTGAAAGACGGTGAATGATATATTTATCAAAATCAATACTCCGATTCGCTTCAAACAAGGTCGAGGTTTGCAAGTTGTTGTCTACCGAAACCCGATAGATAGGAGAACTAAGCGGCGCAAAATTATCGCCGACCTTAACCGTATCTTTTGGCAGTATAGTCGCTCGACAGCCATATTCATTCAAGAAAGTAAGTCCTGGTCTGTAATATCCCTTGTTCAGGTAGGCATGTTTCAGAATAGAATCTGGTCCGGACCGGAACGATCCATCATCAAAATTCCAAACCACTTCTGTTACCTGACCAATCCCTGTATTGACCAATTCGAGCTGCGTACTATCTGTTGCGCAAGAAAAGGACCCTGGTACCTTGATAAAACCTTTTGGGTCAGAGATGAGGGCATTAACTGTAACGGTATCGACACATCCCTTTATTGAGGTAGCGCGCAGTAATACAGGATTTCGGTCGACCGTTGAGAAAGTATAGCTCGGCTCAAAATCATTGCTACTATCCGTAGCCGTGAAGTACCACGAATAGCTTACTGTATCTCCAAACTCATTGGTTAGGTTTTTAAAAGGGCTTGGCGTACCGAAACAAGTCGGCACTACGCTAAAATTAGCTTCAGGCGTTGCTACTACTTTAATGGTGTCTTTGGCAGTAAGAATATATTGACACCCTTGAACGTCTTTCACAAAAGCGGAAGGGACAAAGGTCCCCGCTTTATTAAACGCATGAATAAAGTTCGCAGAATCCACCACACCAGTCCCATCGCGCATGTTCCAGCGTATTTCTGCTTGTCCGTTGGAACTTGATTTGACGTTTATCAATAGTGGACTGCATCCATAGGTCGTGTCAAACTCATAGTTAATCTTTGTTCCTCTTAGTTCAATATAAGCTGATTTAAATATGGAATCCGTACAGCCCAGAGAGTCTGTCACTTTAAGTGAAATATCAAATACCCCTGGTTCCAAGTAAGCCTTAATTGGCCTTGGTGAATTTCCTGCTGTTCCATCACCCAATGTCCATTGCCAATTGGTTATCCCGTTA
>JALRIQ010000050.1 GCA_023277325.1 Bacteroidia bacterium
GGTATCCCCTTTTTTGAAGGAGAATAATTTTACTCCGCCTGCATCAAAAAAGAGAAAGAATTTTTCAACCTTGATTCCAAAAGCACGTGCGGCCAAAAAGTGACCTAATTCATGTAAGGAAATAAGAATGGACAGTGCGAGGATCATTTGCCCCGCCATCACTAATGTATTCATCTATAGGATAGGAATATTCGCTTGCAATAATAGGTCTGTCTATGCGCTTAAACAATTAAGAACCGAGAAAGGAAGTATACATCCAGACAAGTTTTTCCTGTTCGCGAACATAATCACTCATCAATGCATTGGTTCCTTCGTCTTCCGCCTTAGCGGAAAGACTCAATAAGTCTCTTTGTTTTTTAATAACAATTTGAAAAGAATCAACAATGGATGAGACGCAGGATTTCCCATCTGAAACGTTTTTCTGCGGTGTAATCCGACTGATTTTTAAGTAATCTTCGAAGGCATGCAATGGAGCATGACCGAGTGTTAAAATACGCTCTGCAATTTCATCAATCTTTAGAACCAAGTCATTATACAATTCCTCAAACTTCACGTGGAGCTCAAAAAACTTATCTCCTTTGATATTCCAATGGAAGCCTCGTACATTCATGTAGAAAAGCTGGTAATTGGCCAGCAAGTCGTTTAAGTCATTAGCAAGTTCTTGAGATTTTTCTGGGTTCAACCCAATTTTTGTGGTTTGCATACTTGTACTCATATGCGTCTATGGATGCAAAGACCTTTCCAATTGTAAGATGCGGTATTTTAATACAGCCGCTACTGTCAGGCTGTCGGTGATTTCTGCCGACTTGACGCGCTCATACAGCTCGGCAAAGGGGATTTTAATGACTTTAATTTGTTCGTTTTCTTCCGGGGCACTTTCTCCATAATGAAGCCTGGTAGCCAGATAAATAAAGGCAACTTCATCCGTAGCGCTATTGCTAAGTTCCATCTGCTGGATCAATTCCCAATTATCGGCTTCTATGCCGGTTTCTTCTTTTAATTCGCGCTGCGCAGACTCGAGAGGTGGTAAGTGCAAAGGGCCGCCCCCTTCAGGAATTTCCCAACTGTATTTGTCCATTGGAAAGCGGTACTGTCCGACGAGGTAAGTATTCTCTTCTTCATCAATTGGGAGAATTCCAATGGCCAGGTTTTTAAAAGAGGTTACGCCATAAACACCTTCTTTGCCAGCAGGGTTCAGGACTTTATGCAAGGTGACTTCGACCCAGGGTGTTTTTAGTTTGGTTTCGCTTTCTAATATTTTCCAAGGATTTTCCTCGCTTTCCAGTGGTGATAGGGGCATAGGCAAATGTAATTTTTTCGAAGAATACCGAATAGCCTGAATCTCTTTTTTACCTTTGCTCATCATGAATATCGCTGATATCCGCAAAGAATACCAAATGGCCTCGCTCGATGAACATCAGTCGCCGTCCAGTCCGTTTCATTTATTTGATACCTGGTTTAAGGATGCACTTCGGGCAGAAGTGCATGAGCCGAATGCCATGTGCTTGAGTACCATGGGCGATGGAAAACATCCCGACTCAAGAATTGTACTCCTTAAAGGAGTGAGCCAGGATGGATTTGAATTCTATACCAATTACCATAGCCATAAAGGACAGGCGCTTATGGCAAACCCGTTTTGCAGCTTAAATTTCTTTTGGCCGGAGTTGGAGCGCCAAGTGCGGATTAGCGGAGAAGCCATTAAGTTGAGCAGCGAAGAGTCGGATGCCTATTTTGCATCCCGTCCAAGAGGGAGTCAGGTGGGCGCCTGGGTAAGCCATCAAAGTGAGGTGCTCACGGGTAGAGATCAACTTGAAAAACAATTGGCTGAAACAGAACAAAACTTCGCTGGAAAGGAAATTATGCGTCCGCCGCATTGGGGAGGATACCGGATAATGCCAAGTAAAATAGAGTTTTGGCAAGGTAGACCGAACCGTTTGCACGACCGCTTGCTCTATGAGTTGGTTGATGGGAAAGCGTGGAACTTGGTTCGATTATCTCCGTAAATGGATAAATTCTGTTCAAAAAACGTAACATTGCAAAAAAGGAATATATGAGTCATCAGCTGTTAAAAGGAAAAAGAGGCATCATCTTCGGTGCATTGAATTCGAGTTCTATCGCTTGGCACGTAGCAGAAAAGTGTCATGAAGCAGGAGCTAGCTTTGTATTAACCAATGCGCCAATTGCTCTGCGTATGGGTGAAATCAACGAATTGGCAGAAAAATGCAACGCACAAATTATTCCTTGCGATGTCACATCCAATGAAGAAATGGAGAACTTGATTGACCAGTCTATGAAAATCCTTGGCGGTAAAATCGATTTTATTCTACATTCTGTGGGTATGTCGCTTAACGTAAGAAAGGGTAAACCGTATACAGACCTGAATTATGATTTCATGCATAAGACCATGGATATTTCAGCGATGTCATTTCACCGCTTGATGCAAACTTGCTGGAAAAAAGATGCAGTGGCGGATTGGGGTTCAATTGTAGGCTTAACTTATATCGCAGCACAACGCACATTCCCCGATTATAGCGAGATGGCAGAAGCGAAATCTTTGCTTGAGAGCATTGCTAGAAGCTTTGGGTACCACTACGGAAAAAGTAAAAAAATCCGCGTGAATACTATATCTCAGTCGCCTACCATGACTACAGCCGGATCAGGAGTAAGTGGCTTTGATGCATTCTTTAACTATGCCGACGCGATTTCTCCTTTAGGAAATGCGCCAGCAGAAGCTTGTGCGGATTACTGCGTAGCGATGTTCTCTGATTTGACACGTTATGTAACCCAGCAAAACCTTTTTCATGACGGTGGATTCTCAAATACTGGAGTATCCAACGAGGCCATGGCAAAATTTGCATCTGAATAATTCTTTCCTTTCCTTAAATTTGATTGAATGCAGTCAATCATCCCCCCAGTAGACAAAGCATTATTGAAAGGCGAACTCAGTCCTGATCGATTTGTGCGCAAAGCAAATTTTGGCACAAATGAAATCTACATTGTTAACCATCAAAACGCGCCAAATGTGGTACGTGAGATTGGGCGATTGCGTGAGTTAACCTTTCGAACCGCAGGAGGAGGAACGGGGCATGAATTGGATTTGGATCATTTCGATTTGACTATCAATGGCTATCAACAGCTTTTGGTATGGAATCCAGAAACAAAAGATATTGTTGGGGGCTACCGCTTCATTGACTGCAGAGGGGTGGAAGTTATTGATGGAGTTCCTAGTCTATCCACCTCCGAGCTTTTTCGCTTTACGCCGAAATTCCTGAAGGAATATTTGCCTTATACCATTGAATTAGGTAGATCTTTTGTTCAGCCTGAATATCAGCCTTCTGCAAGCAATAGGAAAGGGCTTTTCTCCTTGGATAACTTATGGGATGGCCTAGGGGCTTTGGTTATCGATAACCCAGAGGTTCGTCACTTTTTTGGCAAGATTACCATGTATCCAAGTTTTCAGAAAGATGCCCGCGATGCGATTCATTATTTCATGAATTCTTATTTCCCGGATAAAGAAGATTTGATTCAACCTCATAAACCCTTGGGCTATAAAACCGATATCAGTAAGATTGAGGGAATGTTTGCCGAACTCGATTACAAAGAGGGACATAAGGTATTGAATCAGTATGTGCGTAAGCTGGGGGAGAATATTCCGCCTTTGGTAAATGCTTACATGAATCTATCGCTGACCATGAAAACCTTTGGTACCGCGATCAACGACCATTTTGGGGATGTAGAGGAAACGGGGATTTTAGTGAGTATTGCCGATATCTATCCAAGTAAAAAAGAAAGGCATGTTGCTTCCTACGAGCCTAAGGCTTAATGCATTTTGCCGCGTTTAATCAGGAATGAAAGTAATACCTGATTGAAATCATCGCTGGCATCGACTTCAATCCAGTCTATTTTAAACTGCGCCGCCTTATCGCGAAGCACCTTTTTATACGTTTCTTGGGCTTTTAAATAAGCATCCCTGACCTGATTCGGCATGATCTTCAATTGCTGACCTGTTTCCGGATCGGTGAAGAGGTAGGGGCGGTTTTGAAAATGGAAATCCTGTTCCTTTTCTTTGTCTTGTACATGAAATAGAATCACTTCATGTTTGTTGAATTTCAGGTGTTGCAAACTGCGAAACAGATTTTCCGTTTCTTCGCTTGTCTCCATTAAATCACTAAAAATGACCACCAAAGAACGGCGGTGTATTTTCTCAGCTAGGATATCCAGGGATTCCGAAAGTTTCGTTTGTTTCAAAACTGGTGCTTCCTGAAGTCTGCTTTCCAGCTGAATCAAGAGTTGGTGATAATGAGACGAAGCAGAACGAGTTTCGCTATGAAATTCGATTTGATCGGAGAGGAAAGCAAGAGAAAAGGCATCTCTTTGCCTCTTTAACAGATTCATGATTGCCGCGGCCGCCAGGGACGAGAACTTCATTTTGTTCCATCCTTTTTCCGGGTAATACATCGAACTGCTGGTATCAATTACCAACTGACAACGTAGGTTGGTTTCTTCCTCGAAACGTTTAATGAAAAGTTTCTCAGTTCTTGCGTAAAGTTTCCAATCGATATGCCGTGTGGATTCCCCTTCGTTGTAGAGGCGGTGTTCCGCAAATTCTACGGAGAACCCATGAAACGGACTTTTATGCAATCCCGTTATAAATCCCTCTACTACTTGACGTGCAAGGAGTTCAAAGTGAGCTAATTTTTCGAGTTCTTCTCTAGGGATTCTGTTCATGGAGCATTAAAAAAGCCGCCGGAAATTCCGACGGCTTTGTGTATGATTTGTTGGATTAGAGTTGTGCTTCCAATTTAGAAGCCAAGGTTCCTTTAGGAACTGCGCCTACTTGACGATCAACTACTTCTCCGCCTTTGAAATAAAGCAAAGCAGGAATGCTGCGAATGCCATATTTAACTGTTACTTCAGGATTCTCATCCACGTTTAATTTACCGATAACCGCTTTGCCATCATATTCTCCGGCCATTTCATCAACGATAGGACCTACCATACGGCACGGTCCACACCATTCTGCCCAAAAATCAATCAATACCGGCTTGTCGGATTTCAAAACAACTTCTTCAAAGTTGCTGTCAGTTACTTCAATTGCCATATGTTTATCTTGCGTTAAAATTCAAATCTACAATTCCTTCTCAAAAAGCAAGCCAGAGGAGATATCCACCTTTCCACCTTTTAAAATATTATCAACGACCATGAGCAGTTATAGCGCCGAATACCTGACCAATCTATTGAAATTAGAAAAACATGTTGAAGGAGGTGCCTTCCGAGAGACTTACCGCAGTGCCATGCAAATAAACCCAGAAGGTTTTGATGGACCGTGCAAGGTGTCGACCGGCATCTATTTTATGCTGGAATTTGGCCAGTTTTCTGCGTTTCATCGGATAAAAAGCGACGAAATGTGGCACCATTACCTTGGGGAGTCGTTGGCTATTTACGAAATCAATTCCAGCGGACAATTAATTAGACATGTTCTGGGAAAAAATCTGGAGGCAGGGGAGCGACTCCAACTGACCATACCAGCTGGGAGTTGGTTTGCTTCACGCTGCGAAGTAGACGGCGCTTATGCTTTGGTGGGTTGTACGGTCGCGCCAGGCTTCGATTTCAGGGATTTTGAACTGGCAAATCGAACTGCTTTGTGCGATGCTTACCCGGAGCATGCTGAGCTAATCACTGAGCTGACATACTAGGTCATGTTAGGGAAAGAATAACTCTAATCCCTTCTTAATTAAGGCTTCTATGCTTTCATGCGGCCTATCACTGAAAGTACCATCTGCCCGGTTTGCCAGCAATACGTTCAGCGATAATGCGTCAAATCCGAATTTATTAGCCAGAAAATAGATCGCAGCGGTTTCCATTTCGAGGTTATCGATTCCCGCTTTTTCTAAGGTGCTGGCCTGCAGACTTGGATCTGGTTTGCCGTCGAGTATCCTGCCTTGCGGGCGGTAGAATCCAGAGCAGGTTAGGGTTTTGCCTTGATAGATATCGGGCGATAAACGGGCCAATAGTTGTGTTGAGGCTTTTGTGTGATACGGTTTATTTCGATTTGAAGACCAGTTGGTCATTTTTATAAAATCATTAGCTACCAATTCACTGTAATCCGCATAATACCAAGCAAGTCCGTCTAAACCAATGGCCGATTCAGAGGCAAGAATTTGATTTAATGCCAATCCAGAATGGATCGCTCCCGAAGTACCAAGACGCACTAACGCCAATTTCCCCTTTTCACTTTTCCAGCTGCGCGAACTCAGGTCCGCATTTTTAAGCAAATTCAGCTCGTTCAGTACGATATCAATATTGTCTCCACCGATGCCCGTGGACAATACGGCCAGATCCTTTCCTTTATAGTTGCCTACATGCGTAACAAATTCTCGTTTGTGAATTTGGGTATGACAAAAATCAAAGTGTTTCGACACCATAGGAACCCTTTCCGGATCACCCACCAAAAAGATAAATTCAGGCAATTGTTCAGGACGAATTCCCAAATGATAGACACTTCCGTCGGAATTAATAATTAGCTCACTTTCTGGTATTTGGTGGCTCATTGAGTTTTGCTATTTTTGAGCCACGAAAATCTTACAATCCATGCAAAACGAAAAGAAAAAGAACACAATCCTAGTCCCAACCGATTTTTCACAAGTTGCAGAAAATGCATTAGACCATGCAGTGCAAGTTGCCAAGTCATTTGGCAATGACATTTGCATCATGCACATCTTTGAAGAATCGTTCATTGGGAGTATTTGGGGTCAGAAGAACTCATATAAAGAAGGTTTGGTAGGTCAGATGCTTCAGGAGAAGCTTGATCGCATGGTGACAGACATTGAAAAAAATCACGGAATCAAGGCACGCTCAGTAATTGAGTCGGGTCGGATTTACTCTGCAATTCAGGACTACATTGAAGATGATGCGAACGATATTGAGTCGATAATCATGGGAACACAAGGAGCGCATGGAATGGCTCAAATTGTAGGTTCTAATGCTTCTCGTGTTATTGCTAGCTCAACTGTGCCTGTGGTTGTGGTAAAAGAAAAACAATATGGCCAGGGATATCAGAACATTGTTCTGCCGGTTGACCTTTCTTTAGAAAGTAAACAAAAGGTATGGTGGGCTATTCAAATGGCTAAAAAGTTCAATTCCACCATTCATATTATTGCCATCAAATTAACCGATGAGTTCTTGATGAACCGCGTGAAAGCTAACTTGCATCAGGTAGAAGAGCTATTGTCGAAAAACGGCGTGAAACATACATCCAAGATGTTGGCCGATGAACAGTACCCTGGAAACCCTGCTGATGATACTTTGCAG
>JALRIQ010000051.1 GCA_023277325.1 Bacteroidia bacterium
CCAAATCATCACCAAGAGCGAGTACGTCGGCGGAGTCATGAAGTTGTGCATTGACAAGCGCGGTACCATCACCGGCCAGTCCTACCTGACGGCGGACCGCGTGGAGTTGAGCTTTGACATGCCTTTGGCGGAGATTGTCCAGTTTTTTGATTCCTCCCTCATGTTAAATGCCAATGCGAATGAAGGAATTTTGTCCTGGTATTGGGATTTTGGTGATGGAACCACCCCCAGTTATTTGATGAACCCATACCATTTCTATTCGGCTTTTGGGAAGTTTGATGTGCGGCTGATCATCTATACGAATAGAGACTGTGTGGATACGGTATACAAAACCGTGGAGGTGGCAGGACCTCTTCCTGCCTTTGAATTTGTTACCGATTCAATTGGCTGTGTGCCATTTGAGGTCGAGTTGAAAAATGTCTCTTCACGGGTGAAGAATTGGATTTGGTATTTCGGTGACCAGGCAAATACCACTTTCCCTACCTTGAACGACAGCAATGTTACGTTTACCTATACTGCGCCGGGTACTTATTATCTGCAATTGTATGGAGCGGATAGTGTGTTTAACCCGGCTACACAAAACAATCAATATTGTGCCTATACCTATCCAGATACTTTGTTGCCGAATCAAATACCGAGAAAGGTTATTGTTCTGCCAATTCCTCCAGTGAATTTTACCATGCCAGATACCATTTGCCAGGGTATTCCTTTTACGCTTGAGGATGACAGTGATCCAAAATACACCGAATACACTTGGATATTTAATGCGCAGGATACGGTGAATAGCCTGAACCCAACGGTTTCGCATACGCTCTTTGATACTGGGTTATTTCAGGTCGATTATTACCCCACCTATGTTCCGGGTCCTCAGGACCGAGCCTGTTTCGATAGTGCCAGCAAAATAATTCAGGTGGTGGGCCTCAGTGCTGATTTTGACTTTGACCCGCGCAGTACGCCGTTGGAAAAATATTTTGATAACCTTTCTAAGGGTGCCACTTTCTACCGCTGGGATTTTGGTCATCCCCAATCCGGACCTGCCAATCGTTCTTCAGAATTTGAGCCCAAGCATAGGTACCATCCGGATCAGGGCGAATTTGAGATCTGCCTGGTCGCTGCTAATAAGTTTGGGTGTATTGATACGGTTTGTAAAATTGTCGACTTGCAATACCTTACCGATTTATTCATTCCAAATGTGTTTACACCAGGTGAGGTGGAAGGAATGAATGATGCCTTTGATATTTCTATATTGGGGGAAACAGAATACCATCTGCGTATCTATAACCGATGGGGAGATTTGGTTTTTGAATCGGAAACAGATGGCGAGGGCTCGGATGGCGCCAATTGGAATGGCACATTGAAAAATCGACAAAAAGCTCCGGCAGGAGTTTATTATGTGGTTTTCGATTACCAGTTCTATTATTCAGAACCTGTACGCTATACAGGAACGCTCACACTAATTCGTTGATAAAAGGCGCCGATGGAGGTTCCTCCTTCTCATCCTAAAGCGTACATTTGTTTGAGGGATTAAACTCCTCTTTCATCATGTGGCAGCAAGTTGTTAAACACCGTTTCATTATTACTGCAGGAGTATTCTTGTTATGGATGCTGTTCTTTGATCAGAACAACATGATGGAACAGTATAAACTGCGTTCACAGCTCCATGACTTGGAGGATGAAAAAGAGTATTACGAAAAGGAGATGCTCAAGGCACAACAAGAGTATGATGAACTATTTACCAATCAGGAAAGCCTCGAGAAATTTGCCCGCGAAAAGTACCTCATGAAAAAAGATAATGAGGACATTTTTGTGATCGTTCCCGAAGAAAAAGACTAACTCAACCTCACCTTTTCTTTTTTTAGCTCCTTAATCCTCAATCCTCAGTCCTCCGCAGCTTTAGCGGAGACGGAATTCCTCCCTTCTGACCTTCTACTCATTCTGAATCTTCAGCTTACCTGATTTCCATGCTTTGATAAACTGTGCCCAGGCAAAGGGGTTCATCAGATTGATAGGAACCATTTGTCCGGTATAGTAGTATTTCCCTGCCTCTTGACGGAGGTAATATTTTGAGTTATCGGCTCCATCCATTTCCATGGCATAGGCCAATTCGCGAATGGTTTCAGGATCTAGTCCGTCGAGTGGACCTGATTCGCCAGGAACTGTAAGATTCACAAAATAATGTTCAAAGAGCTCTTTGCTGATATAAGGCTTTACATATACCTCAGCCAGATAATGGGTGTCTTGGCTCATGGTCTGAATCATGGTGTATTTCTGTCCGGTTAGCTCGTAGGGAACAACATATTGAACACTTTTATATCCGATGCAGGTGAAGAGTAATGTATCGGTGCGTTTTACCACCACTGCAAAAAATCCCTGATCGTTGGAAACGGTTCCTTGCATGGTCCCGGCGATGCGAATATTCACATTCGAAACGGCTTGCAAGCTGTCTGGGCTGATAATTAATCCGGTAAACTGAATGAGCTCATCCAAACGTTCCGCACTGTCGCTTTGGGCAGTTGCTAGGAATGGCGACATGAGTAAACTCAAAAGAGCGGAAAGAGTAAGGACGATTTTTTTCATGGGTAATTAAAGTATCTCAAAAAGTATGCTAAGCCGGATAGAAAAGTCCAAACAATACCGCCGCAGCCACGATAACGGGCGAGGGGATTTTGGTTAACATGACAAGCAGCAAGGTAACAAAGAACACCATGAAATTGGCATTGCTTGTTTCTATATCGTGGAAGAGCAGAATGGCGGCAGCCAATACCAAGCCAGCAGAAACAGCAGCAATTCCATCAATAGCCTTTCGAACGAGTGGCATTTTTTTCATCTCATCCCAAATAGGAAAGAGGAAGAATATCATCAGAATACCCGGCAAGAATATCCCGACAGTGCCAATCAGGCAGCCGAGCAATTGGCCCATAACTCCCCAATCCGACATGGCTTGTCCGTTCGCAAAAGTAGATATACTGAATACCGGACCAGGAATCGCCTGGAGTAAACCAACACCCAGAACAAAATCTTCGGCACCCATATATCCCTTAAATGTCACGTATTGTTTGTACATCATCGGTATCAATACATTGCCACCTCCAAAAACTATGGAACCATATTGATACGAGTTTTCAAAGAGTAAGACGGGTTTGCTTTGCGTAATGTTACCCACCACGGCCGAAACCACCAGAATGCTGATGAACAGGATGAATATTTTCCAGTTTGGGCGAATCTTTGCGCGATAAGCCGGGAATTCACCCTGACTTGCTCGATGAGAAAGAATTGCGCCAATACCGAGAAGCACAGGAAAAATCCAGGGTGACCGAAACAAAATTGCCCCCAGGGTTCCCATCGCGTAAAGGGCCACATACAAGGTCTTTTTCTTGATCATTAAAAAGACTTTAAATGCAGCGGCGGCAATAAAGGCTACAGCCATTGGATGGATATAGCTTAAAAATTCCATTGGGATATTTTGGGCGGCAGTAAAGTGCCAGGCCAAAACAAAGAAGGTCATGAGAATGGTGGCGGGAAGCACCCAGATAAGCAAAGCACTAAATGCCAATAATGGACCGCCCAGTTGATAGCCCAAGCTGGTAATCATTTGGGTGGAGGTTGGTCCAGGAAGCATTTGACAAAAAGAATGAAGCTCCAATAATTCAGCCTTTGTCAGGTATTTCCGTTTGTCGACCATGTGTTTGATGATGGCATTCAAATGTGCACCAGGTCCCCCAAAACCTGTTATGGAAATGAAAAAAATTTCCTTCAGGTAAATGAAGCGCTTAATTTGCGAGACGGAATATGAGGGTATCGACGACACAGGGTTTCGACAAATTTAAAATAAAGACGCATCTAGGCGAGTCCTTGGTGCTTTTTTTCCTATTTCTAAGCATGATGTTCGCTTGGCAATCTTGCCAGGAAGCACCCACACCTGCGGAAAAGATTTACCTCGATACGCTTTACTATAAACTGAAAGGTAATGAGAAAGCTCTGAATATAGATGAGCAAGCACTGGTCGACCGAAAGGAAATCATTCGGTCAATATGGATTCCTTCGTTAAAAGATACCATGCCGGATATCCGTGTGCGCATGGAGGATGAATTAAGGGGTATGCTCACTGCCTATGATTATTATCTGGATCGTCAGTTGTTGTTCAAGTCAAGCACGCGTTTGCTTCTTGAGGATTGGGAAAAGTTCAAATCCCAAACAGATGCCGAGGAAATCTCCAGAGAAGAATTTAAGGAGCAATACAAGTCCTTAAATGAAAAGGTGATGAAGAATACCAATGAGATTGAACTTATGGCAAAACCGGTGTATGAATTGGAGCCAATGTGGTTACGTTTCAAGAGAATGATGGACATTCGTGGCGTTTCGGGCAGCCTGACCGATTCTAGCGGAAACTAGCATCTGACAAGGGATTTTACCCTAAAATACGGAGGGCGAATTTTTACGTTCGTCGATATCCTACAGAATATTGCTTAGCCTAAGCAACTGAATGAGTAGCTGCGATTCAAAAAGATTGCTCTATTTCTTTCACATATGACGGCAAGTAACGGGTATTTGATGGAACGCCTTTTATGCTTCAAAAGGATGGTATCGTTCATTTCAAAGGAGGAAAAAGTGCAGGCGATCAATCCAGTAAAAGTGATTTTATTTTCTCCTTTTATCAAAATGGTCCATTTTCCACTCAAGACGAATTTACAATCAATTCATTTGGCAGATAGGGATATTCTGTATTTGAAATCGGCGATGGCCGCCGATTGAGCCATGATAAGGTTAATATTACAATTGAGTGCCGTGATCCATACCGGATTCGTTTTTCTGGTACGTATTACTATTATGATGATGGCGAGTTTAAAAAGATACAAGTGACGGATGGTTTGTTGCAAGTTCAATAAGAATAATGGCTCGCTTTGCGGGCCATTATTTTGTTTGTTGGTTCTGAATTAAGCACTAAATTGTGGCTATGAAGAGAACCTATTTACTTGCACTCATGCTGTGCAGCTTAGTTATCGTAAGCTCCTGCAAAAAGGACGATGACAACCGTGGAAATACTACCCCGGCGAGCCCAAAATATGAGGTGGTTGAGCTTAGCACCGACTTTGGAAATTTCTATATCTGGCTGTATGATGAAACCCCTTTGCACAAGGCGAATTTCCTCAAATTGGCAAAAGAGGGATTTTATGATGGAACAACGTTTCATCGTTTGGTAACCCAATTTGTAATGCAAGGAGGAGATCCGAATAGCAAAGACACAGATCCAAAGAATGATGGATTTGGTGGACCAGGATATACCATTCCTGCTGAAATCACTCCGAACCTAAAACATGATGCTGGGATGATTGGAGCTGCGCGCGATAATAACCCAGAGAAAAAATCCAATGGCTCTCAGTTTTATATCTGCCTGAGTAGAGACAAAACAGCGGGCTTGGATGGAAACTATACCGTATTTGGAAAGGTTATCAAAGGAATGGACAATGCGCCAAAAATCATGTCACGTCCGTTTGATCAAAACGGCAGACCATTGACTGACATTAAAATGAGCATGAAGGTGTTATCCTACGATACCGAAGCAGAAGTTTTGGCAGAATATGGATTTGAAATTCCGAAATAGCAATACCTGAAGACATAAAAAAAGCCATCCCGAAAGGATGGCTTTTCTTTTATAAAAAGTTTCCACTTAGAAACGCTCGAAAGCTGAAAAGAAGAATGAAGCCTCAATTGCTGCATTCTCATCGCTGTCAGAACCGTGAACCGCGTTTGCATCGATAGATTTTGCATAGAGGTTACGAATGGTTCCAGGAGCAGCTTCTGCTGGGTTAGTTGCACCAATTAATGTACGGAAATCAGCTACTGCATTGTCTTTTTCCAAGATAGCAGCAACGATTGGTCCTGAAGTCATAAAGCTTACCAAATCTTTGTAGAATGGACGCTCGCTGTGCACTGCATAAAATTCTCCGGCTTTTGCTTCGCTCAAATGAATGAATTTCATTCCGCGAATTTTAAAGCCATTGCTGATAATTAAGTCTAAAATCTTTCCAGTATACCCGTTACCTACGGCATCTGGTTTAATCATCGTAAAGGTGATATTGCCTGACATCTCTTAAATTTTCGGCAAAACTATGATATAAATTTCGATTTAGCGACATTTGCCGCCAATCATTCCATAGCTGTTTTGCAGGATATCAAAGAACTTTTTGCCCTTCTCGATAATCAACCGGAGGCGCGTATACTCATTACCACACACCATAAGCCCGATGGCGATGCTTTAGGCTCATCTTTAGGTTTGTGGAAATTCCTGAAAAATCAGGGATTTGATGCGACGATTATTAGTCCGACAGATTATGGAGTCCACCTACAATGGATGCCGAACCAAGAACATGTGATCAATTTTGAACAGGCTTTCACGAAATCCAAAGAGTTGGTAGAAAAGGCAGACTATGTATTCTGTCTCGACTTCAATGCCCTGCACCGCATCAATCAGCTTGGAAATCTGATTCATGAAGCAAAAGCAAAAACCATCATGGTGGACCATCACCGGGAGCCAGAGGGTTTTGACGATTTCCGCTATTGGACCACGCAGACGACCTCAACAGCCCAGTTGGTGCATGAAATCATTGTGATGTGGAAAGGAGAAGAGGCCATCGACGCTGATATTGCTACCTGCCTGTATACGGGAATCATGACTGACACCGGTTCATTCCGTTTCGATTCAGTAACCCCGCATACGCACAGAACGGTAGCTACACTTATCGAGAAAGGAGCGAGGGTTTCGGATATTCATCAATTGGTGCATGATAATTTCTCTTTCGATCGTCTGCAGTTTATTGGGCACTGTTTGGCCCATAAACTCGAGGTTATCACGGAATTGAAAACAGCAGTGATGTCGGTAACACGCGAAGAATTGGTGCGGTATAATATACAGACAGGAGATACCGAAGGATTGGTGAACTATGGTTTAAGCATTCGCGGTGTGGAGTTTTCTGCCTTATTCATCGATAGAACCAAATTGGTAAAAATTTCCTTCAGAGGTTCTGGTCAATTTCCTTGCAATGAATTCTCCAGAGATCACTTCCAGGGTGGCGGACATTTTAATGCTGCTGGCGGACAATCCACTGAGACCCTAGAAGAGGCTGTTGCTCGATTCAAGCGTACGCTTCCAGAATATAAAAAGTATCTTGCCAACCATTAATTGGACATAGAATAAAATGAAAAGAACAAACACTTTACTTGCAGGACTTATGCTATTTGCATTTTTGTCGTGCTCGAACGAAACATCGGTAAAAGCCGAAACGAATACAATGGATAATATGACAACAGGAGACACAACTACGACAGCATCAGGACTGAAAGTAGTATTTACGAAAAGAGGCGACGGAGCACAAGCGGTTGCTGGAAATGTAGTGAAAGTTCATTATGTAGGTAAACTGCAAGATGGTACTGAGTTCGATAACTCGGTAAAAAGAGGTGAGCCAATCGAATTCCCATTGGGTCAAGGATATGTAATCAAAGGTTGGGATGAAGGTATCGCAATGATGCGTGTTGGCGATAAAGCTACCTTGGTAATTCCACCATCAATTGGATATGGCGACCGCGATATGGGAACCATTCCTCCAAACTCTACCCTTTACTTTGATGTAGAATTGGTAGCTGTAAAAGAAGTGAAACAACCTGTTCCTTTTGATATTGAAGGTAAAAAGGTTGAAACTACACCAAGCGGCCTTCAGTATGTAATGGTTGAAGAGAACGAAGATGGTGAGCAAGCTTATGCCAACATGACTGCAGAGGTAGAATACTCTTTGTACCTTGAAGATGGGACCATGGTTGATTCAAGCATCCCAAGAGGAACTCCTTTCAAATTTGTTTTGGGTGCTGGTCAGGTAATTGCTGGCTGGGACGAAGGTATCCGTTTGATGCAAGTAGGTGAAAAAATGCGCCTTGTAGTGCCTGCAAAATTGGGTTATGGCGATAGAGGAGCCGGTGGAGTAATTCCTCCAGGAGCTACCTTGATATTTGACGTAGAATTATTGTCTGTAACACGATAATGAAAAAAAATGTGCTGATCACAGGGGGAGCTGGTTTTATCGGCTCCCATGTGGTGAGACTCTATGTAAACAAGTACCCTGAGTACATGATTTACAATCTAGATGCACTCACCTATGCAGGAAATCTTGCGAACCTGACCGATATTGAAAACGCGCCAAACTACCGCTTTCTAAAGGCGGATATCCGTGATGGAGAATCGATGATGCAAATCATGAAAGATTACAACATCGATAGCGTTATTCATTTGGCGGCAGAGTCGCATGTCGACCGTTCGATCAGCAACCCGATGGCATTTGTTGAAACCAATGTAATCGGAACAGTAAACCTGCTCAATGCAGCAAAAACCCTCTGGAAAGATAACATGGATGACAAACGCTTCTACCATGTATCGACCGACGAGGTATATGGATCTTTGGATGATGGAGGTTTCTTCTTGGAAACTACACCATACGATCCACAATCTCCGTATTCCGCTTCTAAGGCTTCTTCGGATCATTTTGTCCGTGCCTACCGGAATACCTATAAGTTGCCTGTAGTGATTAGCAATTGCTCGAATAACTACGGCCCGAATCAGTTTCCAGAAAAGCTGATTCCATTGATGATCAATAATATCATCCAAAAGAAATCTTTGCCCGTATATGGTAAAGGAGAAAACATCCGCGACTGGCTTTATGTAATTGACCATGCCCGCGCTATCGATGTGGTATTCCACGAGGGAGTTGAAGGAGAAACCTACAATATTGGTGGATTCAACGAATGGAAGAATATCGATATCGTCCATACGGTATGCACCATAATGGATAGAAAATTAGGCCGCTCAGAAGGCGAATCAGCCCAACTCATCACTTACGTAAGCGACCGCGCTGGCCACGACTTACGTTATGCCATCGATGCCACCAAAATCATGAAAGAACTCGGCTGGGAACCGAGTCTCCAGTTCGAAGAAGGAATCGAAAAAACCATCGACTGGTATTTGGCAAATAAAGACTGGATGGATGGGGTTACGAGTGGGGCGTACCAGGCTT
>JALRIQ010000052.1 GCA_023277325.1 Bacteroidia bacterium
AACCGCTATGCGACTTCTTTCGAGTTGGAAATTGCTATTGATAAAGTAAACCCATCTATCGTTGAATTGCGTGATGCTCGTTTGAAATTGATGATGGAAGAAATGAGAAAAGACGATAGCCTTCGTCTGTTGCTTTCTTCTCGTTACGCACAAATTGCGAACTATTGGAAATACTATATCGGTCAAACTGAGCAATTGAAGCGTTTGAATGTAGTTGCTGAGAAGCAAGGCATTGAAGCAAAATTTGAAGCTTGGGCTCAAGGAAAACCAGAATATGCTGATGTATTGAACAACTTGCGTCAAGCACATAATAATTATAGTGCAGTTTCACTTCAACCAACGTATCTCAATGAAGGAATCTTTGGAAGTGGAACAGCAGTAAATGCCTATCGTTTCTTTGCTTTTGAAGGCTTGCTAGCTGATAAAGAAAAGCAAGGAGAGCTTGAAGGAACCATCGCGAAATACAAAAACGCAGTACCGTTCTTCTTTGATGCTTACAATGCAGTAGTAGATCAGAACATTATGGCGGCTACACTTTATCTGTACTATAAGAATATCCCGAAAGAGCAGCATCCAGCTATCATCCAAAAAATCTTGAAGAAGTACAAGAAATTGGATCCTGAGGCAGCTTTCAAAGCCTATGCGGCAGATGCTTTCGAAAAAACGATGTTCAGCTCTCCTGAGAAATTGCAAGAATTCCTTGACAAACCTTCTTTGAAGAAATTGATCAAAGACCCGGTATATGAATATGCCAGCGCTTTCTACCAACATTATATCGCTAACTATAAAACACAAGTTGATGCGTATAATGCAACCAAAGCACTTCAAATGCGCACCTATGTGAAGGGCTTGATGGAAATGGATCCAAACATGGTTCGCTACCCAGATGCTAACTCTACCTTGCGTCTTACCTACGGTTCTGTTCAAGCTTATCAACCTAAAGATGCGGTGAACTACTCTTACTATACCACCATCGAAGGAATCATGGAGAAATATGTTCCTGGTGATTATGAGTTTGACCTACCTAGCGGCTTGATCGATCTTTACAACAAAAAGGACTACGGTCAATATGCGAATGCTAATGGTGAATTACCTGTAGGCTTTATCACCAACAACGATATTACAGGAGGTAACTCTGGTTCTCCAGTAATTAATGGAAATGGTGAGTTGATTGGTTTGGCTTTTGATGGAAACTGGGAAGCCATGAGTGGCGATATCGTTTTCGATCCAAAGTACAAGCGTTGTATCAACGTCGACATTCGATACGTGCTGTTTATCGTTGATAAATACTTCGGAGCAAACAATATTATTGACGAATTAAATCTTGTAAAATAATGAAGAAATTTGCGCTAATCGCACTTGGCTTGGTATTCCTTGCTGCGTGTAAAGAAGCCCCGAAATCAGGAAATTTTGGTGAGACCATCACCGCTGATGGAGCTACTCCAGTTGCTGATATGGTTGCCAAAATGAATGGTCAGGAAGAAGAAATGACCGGAAAAGTAATCGGTAAAGTTGAAGAAGTTTGCCAAGCAGAAGGTTGCTGGTATACTTACGACTTGGGCGAAGGAAAAAGCATGATGGTAATGACCAAAAACCATGCATTCCAGTTGCCAAAAGATTGCTCTGGTAAAACTGCCATCGCTGAAGGACGTATCTACTGGAAAACAACTTCTGTAGAAGACCTCAAACATTATGCAGTTGATGCAAAAAAAACACAAGAAGAAATCGACGCCATCACTGAGCCAAAACGTGAATTACGTTTTGAAGCTACTGGTGTTATTCTTCAGTAATTAAAATTTCATCTATATAAAAAAAGCATCCTCATTGGGGATGCTTTTTTTGTTTTCGTCCTATTTGTTCTTTCCGTCATTCCGAGCAAAGTCGGGGGAGAAGGGAAGAATATCAGTATGCCTTTTCCCTCGGTTCCCATGCGCTACACTCCACCTCCGCTTATCGCCGCGGCGGACGCAGTCGGGATGACGGCAGAGATCTGTTTCCGTTACTAAAATTCAATTCTAAGCCTGAATCCGTCGACATGTACGCCGGAACATTTAGCTGAGGTGAAGGTATTTCGGGTCTCGACAAGCTCGACCTGACTTCATTAATTTGTAACCTTATATCTCTTTCACAAAGTCAAGAAATACCTCTTTGTGTTTGTTTAAATCCATATTACCGGAAAGGGCAACACGGGCGATATAGTCTTTGTCTCCTTCCTTGGTTGTTCCTTGGGTAGAGGTGGCTGGAATGGTCCAATAACAGCCTTTTAATTGGCCATAGCTCACGCAGTATTTGCTCTCATTCGGTATTTCTGAGATCATTTTATTGATGAGCTTCAAATTCAAAGCGCGCTTGTAGTTTTCTCTTTCTTCATCCGTCGAACCCTTTGTAGGTAGGTCGAGCGAGAATACAGAAGGGGTGAACCCTTGAGCAGCCAATTCTTCCGAAACGAAATTGATTTTAGCTGTTGGCAAAACTTCTTTGATGAAGTTTACAAATTCCCTTGTATTCACATAAGCATCCTCAATTCGTTGAAGCATAGAAGGAAGCTGCTCGGCAAGGAAATCCATTTGTTGTTCGGTGGCCTGGTTGTCGCAAAGGTGCAAGTGCAAGTCAATTTTCTCCATCAATGCGTCGGCCTTTTTATTGGCAACGCAATAGCCAGCCGTGCATTTTCCTCCACTTGGGAATTTAGAACCACTCACATACGCGATCACCTGAACGGGAGCGAGCGCGCGGTCGTGGCCGAGGAAATTTACATTCGGACAAAAAGTTTGATCGAGAATGAATACCGGCGCAATGGCTTCATCGCCATTTGGGGTATGGCGCTTTTTCTGAAGCACTTCGCTCAACTTAGTCAAGTTTGGTACTTCAACACGGGGGTTGGTTGGAATCTCGGCAATTAGCAAAGGAACGGCATCTTGTTTAGCAGCTTCATCCAAGACAAAGTCAGTGCTTAATACCATATCGTTATCGCCATCAACCAGCAAGTCCATCACTTCTACGTTATCAAGGCAGGCTGCAACACGGCGAGCTTGGTCGTTGGTTCCTCCATAGCAGTTTGGGGGTACAATGATACGAATCGCTTTCCCAGCATGATTTTCACGTGCATTGTGAATCAGTCCCATCATGATAGCATATTGCATAGATAAGCCACTTGATGCTACCAATGCTTTTGAATCCGAATGGGTAATGTCTTTGATAGTGCCCAAAACTTTTTTCATGTTGCCTTCATAGGCTTGAGAATCGTTCGAGCTTTCTTGAATGCCACAGATTCGTTGCAAAGCAATTAGGCAGTTAGAAGGAGTCATGGCAATGGTTTCTCTTCTGCGCACATGCTGAATTGCGGAAATGGCAGTTAGGTTCTTCGCTCCATTCACATAAAGTATGCTTCCTAAAGAAGGATGAATGTTTATGAGAAAATCGATGCTTTCTAGCAGGTCAAATCCATGGATATCCTGGCTTTCCTGAATCAATACGGTACACGCATCTGCCTGCTCTGGAGCTGGAATCGCAGCACGAGGGTCAACTTGTTTTAAGCAAAAATTATACCCGTAAATTTTTTGCAAAAGATCTGAATCAAAAGCTGCTGGCAATTCTCCGCGGTAAACAATTTGCGTGGTTCTGTTTTCCAAAAGGTTTTTACGCAAAACGGCCATCACAGGAATGGTGCTGGATGAAAAGCTGATTACCTGCTCTGGACCTAAACCATTGAGCTTAGCCAGCATCCATTCCATGACAGAGGATAGTGGATGTCCTAAGCGGATATAGTCGTAGGCCGTTGGCAATTCACTAAGTGTTGTAGAATCGCTTTTTTCTTGCGTATAGCATGCTTCAAAGGCATTCAGAAATTCAGATTTGGCCAGGCTCTCATTATAGACATCAAGTCGATGCGTGGTGAGTTTGAGCCAATCCTGTGGCATATTGGCCAGAACCGCTTTGATATATGCGTGAACCGGACTATTTGTGTTTGTATTCGTCATGAGAAAAAAGCTAGAAATAAAGGGCGATTAGAGTCGCTCAAAAATGGCGGCCAGGCCTTGTCCTACACCGATACACATGGTGGCTAATCCATATTTAGCGTCTTCTCTTTTTTGCATTTCGTGCAATAGGGTAGTGGAAATTCGCGCACCTGAAGCACCTAATGGATGCCCAATTGCAATAGATCCACCATTTACGTTCACACGATTTGGGTCAAGATCGAGATCTCTGCGGCAGGCAATGCTCTGAGAAGCGAATGCCTCATTGAGTTCAATCAATCCCAAATCCTTGGCAGTAATTCCTGCACGTTTCATTGCTTTCTGACTGGCTGGAATTGGTCCAACACCCATGACAGCAGGGTCAACACCGGCTGCTCCAAAGGCAACAAAACGGGCAATAGGTTTCAGGTTATATTTTTTAACGGCCTCTTCCGAAGCAAGAATAAGTGCAGATGCACCATCATTGATTCCAGAAGAGTTGGCTGCTGTTACTGTACCATCTTTTTTGAAGGCTGGTTTCAGTCCGGCAATCGTTTCAAGGCTGGATAGGCGCGGGTGCTCATCTTTATCAAAAATAATCGGATCACCTTTGCGCTGTTTGATGGAATAGGCGGCAATTTCATTGGCAAATTTTCCTGCCTTGTACGCCGCATCATAACGACGTTGAGATTCTACTGCAAATTCATCTTGCTCCTCTCTCGAGATTTTCCAACGTTCTGCTACGTTTTCTGCTGTCTCACCCATCGAGTAAGGGTAATAAAGTTCAGAAAGTTTGGAGTTGGTAAAACGCCATCCAATGGTAGTATCGTAAATTTCTGGTGTACGGTCGAAAGCAGAATACGATTTTGCCATAACAAATGGCGCACGGCTCATGCTTTCAACTCCCCCTGTAATATAAATTTCACCTGCTCCAGTTTGGATGCCCTGTGCTCCTTGAATGATGGCTTGCAAGCCACTGGCGCAAAGGCGGTTAACGGTAATTCCAGGCACAGAAACTGGCAATCCAGCGAGCAAAGCTGCCATACGCGCTACGTTTCGGTTATCCTCACCCGATTGATTGGCCGCACCCATGATCACATCTTCCACTTCATTGTAGTCGATATTTGGGTTACGTTCCATCAGTGATTTAATCACGAAAGCAGCGAGGTCATCCGGTCTTTCAGTTGAAAGTGTGCCTCCATATTTTCCTATCGCCGTACGAACAGCGTCAATGACATAGACAGTTTTCATTGCTGCAAATTTAGGCGGGAAGATTGGAAAGGCAATGATTTGAAGACCTTGTGTTTATAGTAGCTTCGGGCTTGTCTCCTTATTTGAAGAAAAAGTTATTCTGCCATCTATGACTTATTCTATCTGAATTTTTCTTACCACGCGTTGCTGTCCGGAATAAACTTCAAGGAGATAGATGCCTGGAACCAGATTGCTTACATCAATTTCAGAGGTATTTTCTGTTTGATGAATATGTGGCTTTCCAGCAAGGTCGTAAACAGTAAGACTAGTTGCTTTTTGATCTGCTTTAATATGGAGCAGGTCTTTTACTGGGTTAGGGTAAACTCTGATTTGAAACGATTTACCATTTGGTCTGTCGGTTGAAGCAGGAAAGTTCTGGTAAACACGAACGTAGTCAATCAACATTGCACTTTCTTTAAAGGCAGGGTCGATATTCCCGGCGATACCACCCATGGCCACATTCAATAAGATATACTGGTCTTCAAAAAAAGGCCAGGTACTCAGATTCTTTACCGCCGGACGGTAGGTATAAAAGGCTACC
>JALRIQ010000053.1 GCA_023277325.1 Bacteroidia bacterium
GCTGCTCTTTGCGCTTCCCGATCTTTAATCTCCTTTTTGGTGAGCGGTCGGTGTTTGATTAAAAATCCATGAAATAGCTTTTTGGCATCCTCCTCCGTTTCGCATTCGGTTTCCAGCACCAAATTGAACTTAATGTCCATATCATTCAGCTCCGGATCAATATCAAAAAGTGTTTTTAAGCGATTGGCCAGCAGCTCATAGTAGTTGGTCTGCCAAAAATTGAAGTCTTTGGGATACTTACTAAAGACCAGCGAAACCTCTAAAACCTGCACTCCATCCTTCACCTGGTACCAAGGCTCAGCATTAGGGATTTCATATTTCGAATAGCCATTTTCAAGGGCCGTGGTATTTTTCAGTACCGCAGGTTTCACCCGCTTCGTGATTTGAATCTTAAATAGCTGTTCAATCTCCTTCGCATGTTTTTTCGGATTATCCAATAAGTCCTTACTGAATCTTGCAGTAGGTTGCGCCATAAGCAGGCTCGCGAAAAACAAGCTAAAACAAAGCGAGAGGATCCGAAACATGCTACAAATATCTTCTTATTGAGTGGCCTTCGCAAATGTGCTCAGCTCTTCGAATAACGAAATACTATCCGCAATATTTCCTATACCCTGAAAAGTGGCTGTAAGACTTTTAGGGGTCTGTTTCATCCTCGATTTGCTTGGATGACTGGTGATATATTTCAAGATATTCCCAAACAAGGGGCTGCTGTAATACGCGCTTTCCTGATCGGAAGGGAACCATACTTTCACCGCATCCTTATCTATCGCTACTTTTTCAAAACCTAATGTTTGTGCTGTCCATTTCAAACGCACGGCATCGAGCAATTCAAGCACCTGCGGCGGCAAAGGACCAAAACGATCTTTAAGCATAAAGCCAAATTTGTTCAGCTCTTCCGTGTTTTTGACTTTCGCCAAATCGTTGTACAAGCTCAATCGTTCAGCAATGCTGCGCACGTACTGATCAGGGATAAGCATTTCGCGGAAATGCTCCACATGGCATTCCTGGGTGCTGTAATCCGGCTCCTCATCCTTAAAGAGCTCACTAAACTCATCGTGTTTCAGCTCACGTAATGCTTCATCCAAAATCTTCTGGTACATATCGAAGCCTATTTCCGCGATAAACCCACTTTGTTCCCCTCCCAAAAGGTTTCCAGCACCGCGGATATCCAAATCGCGCATGGCCACATTAAATCCGCTACCTAATTCAGAAAACTGTTCGATGGCATTGAGTCGCTTGCGTGCTTCTCCAGTGAGGGTGCTGAGTGGCGGTGAAAGTAAATAGCAATAGGCCTTTTTATTCGAACGCCCTACCCTTCCGCGCATTTGATGCAGGTCGCTCAAGCCGAACATATGCGCATTATTGATGATGATGGTATTTGCATTTGGAATGTCCAATCCCGACTCGATGATGGTGGTTGCTACAAGCACATCGAACTCGCCTTCAACAAATTTGATCATCACATCTTCGAGCTTATCCCCTTCCATTTGTCCGTGCGCCACTGCAACACGCGCGTGCGGCACAGCATTACGAATGGTTTGTGCGATATCCTGAATGTCTTTTACGCGGTGATGGATCATAAATACCTGTCCGTCGCGCTCCAACTCATGTTCCACCGCCTCTTTAATCAGCTCTCTATTGAAGATGTGAATCTCCGTTTTTACAGCCTGGCGGTTTGGTGGAGGCGTATTGATGACCGATAAATCGCGGGCACCCATCAAGCTAAAGTGCAGGGTTCTTGGAATGGGCGTGGCAGTCAGCGTCAAGGTATCGACATTGACCTTGAATTGTTTTAGCTTTTCCTTGGTAGCCACACCAAACTTCTGTTCCTCGTCGATGATTAAAAGT
>JALRIQ010000054.1 GCA_023277325.1 Bacteroidia bacterium
ATTCTTGGTGCAGCTGCGGTAACCATTTTAGTTTTTAAATGGTTGAAGCAACCTTTGGTTTTGGGATATATCATTGCCGGACTCTTGGTTGGACCCCATTTTAAACTGTTTCCAAATGTGGTGGAAATTAAAGGCATCCAAACCTGGGCAGAAATTGGGGTGGTCTTTCTGCTCTTTGGGCTAGGACTAGAATTTAGTTTTAAACGACTCTTTAAAGTCGGGAGCATCGCCATCGTCACCGCTCTTTCCGGTGTTCTATTGACTCTGCTTACGGGATTTTTTGTTGGTCAATTATTGGAATGGAACAGCATGGACTCCATCTTTTTGGGAGGAATACTGAGCATTGCCTCCACCACCATCATTATTCGGGCATTCAATGAACTTGGGGTGAAGCAGAAAAAATTTGCTTCGATAGTAACCGGGGTCTTGATTATCGAAGACCTAGTAGCTGTAGTGATGATGGTGGTATTGACCACCATTTCCGTGAGTCGGGAATTTGAAGGTTTAGAAATGGCCTTGTCCATGTTCAAACTTCTCTTTTTCCTTATCCTCTGGTTTATGTTGGGTATCTTTTTTATTCCAAGTATGTTGCGGGCTTTCAGTCGGCTGCTTAATGAAGAAACGCTACTCATCATTTCCCTGGCCTTGTGTTTTCTCCTGGTAGTATTGGCAGCAAATGCGGGCTTCTCTCCCGCTCTTGGCGCATTTGTAATGGGCTCCATGCTTGCAGAAACCACCAAAGCGGAACGTATAGAACACGGAATAAAATCCATCAAAAATCTTTTTGGGGCCATCTTCTTTGTATCTGTAGGGATGTTGATCGACCCTGCTTTGCTGGTGGAATATTGGCAGCCGATTTTAATCACCACCATGGTATTGCTCATTGGCAAACCGCTTTTCGTAACCCTTGGGGCAATTCTTTCAGGACAGCCCGTCAATATTTCCGTACAGACTGGAATGAGCCTTTCTCAAATCGGTGAATTTTCCTTCATCATTGCCACATTGGGTGTGAGTCTCAAAGTAACCAGCGACTTTTTATACCCGATTGCGGTAGCAGTATCCGTTGTAACTGCATTTACTACGCCTTATATGATCCGTTTGTCGGAACCCGTAAATCAGTTTATCGACAAGGTACTACCTGAAACCTGGAAAGCACGTTTAGGGCGTTATAGCATTGGAGCGATGGATGTGCCCGATGAAGGAGCCTGGAAAAAACTTATCCGGCTCTTTTTGCTGAATACAAGCATCTTTTCCGTGATTACCTTTTCCATTATAGTTTTCTGTACCCGTTACCTGGAAGCATTGATTCCAGGGATTGAAGGAAAAAAATTATTCATCGCCTTGTTGAGTCTGATGCTGCTCGCGCCTTTTTTATGGGCATTAGCCTTTCGAAGAAACAATCGGGAAGCTTATGCGCAAATATGGATGAAGCCCTACCAACGTGGACCTTTGATTCTGCTTCAATTATTGCGTGTGGCGATAGCCCTCTTCTTTTTGGGGATGTTGTTTAGTCGGCTTTATTCACCGGGTTGGGCAGTTTTAGGTGTGATTGGGGCTAGCTTTATCCTATTCCTTTTACGGGCTAGAATTCGGAATTTTTACGGACGAATTGAAGAACGATTCCGGAGTAATATGAACCAGCGAGCCAACATAAATAAGGGGAAAATCCCGGAATTAATGCCTTGGGACGCGCACTTTGCTCGTTTTCCCATGCATGCCCATTACCCATTTGTTGGAAAAACATTGCAAGAAGCTTGTTTGCGCGAAGAGTTTGGAATCAATATCGCGCGTATCCGAAGGGAAGAAGACGTTCTGGATACACCCACCCGCTATGAACGTATCTTTCCAGGCGATGAGCTCATGGTTATTGGCACCGATGAGCAACTCAACCGCTTTAATGAATACCTGGAAACTGCACAAGCGCAAGTCAAGGTTCCTAAAAAGGAAGTGGGCATGACGCTCCAACACTTTAAAATCAACGAAAACTCTTCCCTATTGGGCAAAAGCATTCGCGAATCGAGACTGCGTGAAAAAATTCATGGACTGGTTGTGGGAATCGACCGCAATGAGCGTCATCTTTTAAATCCAGAATCCCGTATGAAATTCGAACTAGGCGATGTGGTTTGGGTGGTTGGAAGTGAACGTCGTGTTGCTGTATTTATCCGCGAAGCACGACGCGATCAGAATTAGGTCGAAATTTCCGCTCGGCAACATCACGACCCATCGACTTTAAGATTTTGTGACACGTCGTTTTAAGTACAATGTCATTTCTATTGCTGATGCAAGTCATACTTTATACCAGCAAATACTTCCAACTTGCATGGGTAACCAAATGTTCAAGAAATGATAAAAACAGTAGTGATCGGTGGAAGTTTTGCGGGCATGACAGCTGCAATGGAATTAAAACGGAAAGGCAAAGAAAAACATGATGTAGTGCTGATTGACAAATCTCCCCTCTTCCTTTTTATTCCTTCTCTCATCTGGGTGCCATTTCGCCGAAGGGAACTCAAAGACATTAGTTTTAAAAAAGAGTCCATCCTAAAAAAACGCGGCGTTGATTTTATCCACGCTGAAGCCCTTACAGTTGATACCAAATCACAAATTGTAACGACAGATAAAGGTGACTTCCATTATGATCATTTGGTAATCGCAACAGGACCGAAAGTCCAGTTCGATATTGCTCCAGGAGTAGCAGAACATTCCCATTATATCGGCACACCGAATGGTGCAATGAAACTCCGCACCGCACTCGAAGAATTCGTTAAAAATCCGGGACCAATCGTCATCGGCGCTACCCAGAATGCGGGCTGTATGGGTGCGGCCTATGAATTTCTATTCAACTTAGAGCAATGGTTACGCGAACAGAAAGTCAGGAAAAAAGTCGACCTTTATTGGGTAACACCCGAGGATTATCTGGGTCATTTTGGTATAGATGGAATGCCATTAGGTGAAGCCATGCTAAAGGGCTTTATGAAGATGTTCAATATACACTACCGCACCCAAGTAGGCATCAAAGAAGTAACTCCGGATAGGGTGATTCTTTCTACGGGTGAAGAAATAAAAAGCAGTCTTACTCAATTAATGCCCCCATTTATCGGTGTCGATTTCATTAAAAACTCCCCTACGCTACCGTCGACAGAGAATTACTATCTGCCTGTTGAAGACAACTACCGGCACAAGGAAATCGCCAATGTATGGGCTGCAGGAATTGCCGTGCAGGTTGATCTTCCTTTTGAATGTAAAAATATTCCCTACTCCACACCTAAAACCGGTTACCCTTCAGATGAAACGGGAAAGATCGTGGCCGAAAATATTTACCGTTTAGCCCAAGGCAGAATAGACCTGAAAGAAAAGGCATGGGGAAAAATTCCGGGACTCTGTGTGATGGATGCAGGCAAAAAAGAGGTGATTATTCTTAGTAACACACTTTTTAAACCTCGAATTTTTGCCCTGATGGTTCCGAATGTGCTCTATGATTTCACGAAAGTATTTATTGAAAAGTACTTTTTATGGAAATCAAAACGCGGATACTCCTGGATGCCCTGAGAAAAGGCAAGAATTTTTCTTTCTGTCAAATTCCCTGCTTTCGAGCCATTTCGCCTAGCCCTTGGCAGCAATTTTTCCTCTCGACTTGAAGCTTAAATTGGGATCCTCTTTAATGCGTTCTTAGGTAAACTGGGAGATATTCACCTTACCAGGTTCGCCGCTGCTTTCCATCCTACTGGCCGCGTTAACCGTATCACCCCAAATGTCGTATTGAAACTTCTTGACCCCAAGGATGCCCCATTGCGAATCAATACCCAGCCGGGTTTTAGTTCAGGAATAGAAACACTCCGGAGTTCAATCACCTCCTGACCGCCAGCCTTTGTGGTAACAGGCGCCTTCATGATTTTCATACTCACAAGGATACGATAAAGGGAAATAGAGACAAGGATAGAGCAGGGAGCGAAGTGGTTGAATCGAGAAAGAGATCAAAGTCAGAGCAGAGAAACAGAGCGAAGAGCGGAGGGAAACGAGACTGGAGGTTGATGAAAATTCAGAGACGCTCTGCACTCTCCCGCTCTATCCACTGCAAACAAAAAAAGCTTCCAATTCGGAAGCTTTTTTGTTTGTGCTCGGAAGGGGACTTCCCGACGAATCGCTTCGCGCTTGTCGGGATAAACTTCTCGTCCCCTTGTCTGTAAATGAAAAAAGTCCCGCTAAGCAGGACTTCTATTAATGTGCTCGGAAGGGGACTCGAACCCCTACACCACGAAGGCACCACCCCCTCAAGATGGCGTGTCTACCAATTCCACCACCCGAGCAGTAGGAATTTTTAAGGACTGCAAATATAGGATTGTCTAATTAGAAATCAATCGTCCGCCACGCTCATTTCCTTACTTTTTTTCTTGGGCATAAAACGCTTGAAATCAATGGCATCCTGCACCTTTTCATCCAGCAAGGCCAAGTCGATTACCTCCAGCATGTTTTTCACATAATGGAACTTCAGGTCTTTGACGTACTCCTTTTTGATCTCCTCAACATCGCGTTTGTTCTGCTCACAAAGGATAATCTCCTTAATTCCAGCACGCTTAGCTGCCAGGATTTTTTCCTTAATACCACCAACCGGAAGTACCTTTCCGCGAAGGGTAATCTCCCCCGTCATGGCTAAATACGGACGAATCTTGCGTTGGGTATATAAACTCGCCAGGGAAGTCAGGATGGTAATACCGGCCGAAGGACCATCCTTAGGAATGGCTCCAGCTGGAAAGTGAATATGCAAGTCGGAATGATCAAATAACTCCTGATCAATACCAATATACTCTGCATGCGCCTTCAAGAAGGTATTGGCCGTAATTGCCGACTCCTTCATCACATCGCCCAATTTACCCGTTAGCGTGAGTTTGCCTTTGCCTGGTGTCAGGGTGCTCTCCACAAATAAGATAGAACCGCCAACTGGAGTCCAGGCTAGACCAGTAACTACGCCCGCCACGTCATTGCCTTGGTAGACTTCTTTGTCGTGAGAACGTGGACCAAGAATCTTACGGACTTCGTCTATCTTCAATGCTCCAACGACTCCTTCTCCATCCACCACGTGCTTGGCAACAGAACGGGCGATGGAAGCTAGAGTGCGGTCGAGCTGACGAACACCAGACTCGCTGGTATACTCCTCAATAACCTTCTCTAAAACCTTATCATCCAAAACCAGCTGCTTAGAGCTCAATCCGTGGGCTTTGCGCTGTTTTGGTACAAGGTGTTTTTTCGCAATCTGTGCTTTCTCTTGCAGGGTATACCCATTGATTTCAATGATTTCCATACGGTCTAAAAGCGCAGGCTGAATATTGTCGAGGTAATTTGCTGTAGCGATGAACATCACCTTGCTCAGGTCAAATTCCGTCTCTACATAATTATCGTAAAAGGCATTATTCTGCTCGGGGTCCAATACTTCCAAAAGTGCTGAGGATGGGTCTCCACGGAAATCAGAATTCAACTTATCAATCTCATCAAGGATAAACACCGGGTTTGCAGATTGTGCCTTTTTCAAGGATTGAATCACGCGCCCAGGCAAAGCTCCGATATAGGTTTTTCGATGTCCACGGATTTCTGCTTCATCACGAAGTCCACCCAAAGACATGCGGACATATTTTCTTCCCAAAGCCTCAGCTACCGATTTACCTAAGGAGGTTTTACCTACTCCCGGAGGGCCGTAAAGGCAAAGAATTGGGCTCTTCATGTCGCCCTTCAACTTCAATACCGCCAAATATTCCAGGATACGGTCTTTCACTTTATCCAAACCGAAATGATCGCGGTCGAGCACCTTACGAGCTTTCTTCAAATCAAAACGGTCGGTGGTGTATTCATTCCATGGTAACTCAAGCAATAACTGCAGGTAGTTGAGGTAAATGGAATAATCAGGCGCCATTGGATTAAGGCGTTGCAGGCGCTCAGCTTCTTTATTGAAGTGCTCGGCTACTTCCTTGCTCCACTTTTTCTTGGCTGCCTTTTCCCGCAGATTTTGGAGTTCTTTATCCGGACTATCTTGTCCGAGTTCCTCCTGTAAGGCACGAATTTGCTGCTGCAGGAAATATTCTTTTTGTTGTTTGTCGAGGTCGCCTTTTACCTTGGATTGGATCTCATTTTTGAGTTCCAACATCTGCATTTCCTTGGTCAGGAAAGAGAGAACAAGGTTCGCGCGGGTTTCAAAAACAGAAGCTTCTAAAATGCTTTGTTTGTCGCCCACTTCTACATTCAGGTTAGAAGCGATAAAGTTCACCAGAAAGTTTGGGCTGTCGATATTCTTCAGCGCAAAGCTAGCTTCTGTTGGGATATTGGGTGAGTTCTCAATGATACTGATCGCCAATTCTTTGATGCTTTCAATCAGGGCATCATTTCTTTTTGACTTCTTCAGTTTCTCTACCTCGTCTGTGCTAACTTTTGCTTTGAAATAAGGCTCGGAGGCCACCATCTCGCCAATGCGGATGCGCTTTTTCCCTTGGATGATTACCGTGGTATTTCCGTCGGGCATGCGCAAGACCTTCAGGATGCTGGCGATGGTCCCTGTTTTATGGAGGTCGCCGAAACTTGGATCTTCAATGGATGGATCGCGTTGTGCCACTACCCCAATTTCTTTTTTACCGGCAGCTGCGTCTTTTATAAGTTTGATAGATTTATCTCTGCCAACCGTAATCGGAAAAACAACACCCGGGAACAATACCGTGTTACGAAGCGGCAATATTGGCAGTTCTTCCGGACTCTTTTCCTTATTTATTTCGTCTTCATCCTCTTGAGAGAGCAAAGGCAAGAACTCCGGACTATCCATTTCATCGTCTGAAATTCCCGTCGCTATTACAAATCTATCCTTATCAATCATGCTTTTTCACTTAAAATTGTCGCCCCGTCCATTGACAGGAGCTAGCTAAA
>JALRIQ010000055.1 GCA_023277325.1 Bacteroidia bacterium
ACAACCTTCCCAGAAGTTTGCTTCACCTCGAAACGCAGATTGATTTCTACCGTATCATCCTGCACGGCGTCGATGCGCTCCAATTTATCGAGCTGCTTCATCTTACTTCGCGCCTGGGTAGCCTTACTTGCTTTGGCTTTAAAGCGTTCAATAAAGCGCTCTTGCTGACGAATATAAGCCTGCTGATTTTCGAAGGCTTTGCCTTGAATTTCCTCACGCTCCGCCTTTGCTTCGATAAAGTCTTCGTAATTTCCGGGGTAATGTACCAGCTTTTGACCAGTTACATGGACAATTTTTGTCACCATTTTATCCAGGAAATAGCGGTCGTGGGATACGACAATCACCGTTCCTGGGTAGGCCGAAATATATTCTTCCAACCATTGGATAGATGGAAGATCCAAGTGGTTGGTAGGCTCATCCAGAAGCAATACACTTGGGTTTTGCAAAAGCAATTTCGCCAGCATAACCCGCATGCGCCATCCACCTGAATATTCCCGAAGTGGACGTTGCAAGCCCTCTGTCGAGAAGCCCAGTCCTTCCAAAACTTTTTCTGTTTTATGATGGATATTATAACCGTCGAGTGCGTCGAATTCCGTTTGCACTTCGGTTAGCTTGTCCATCAGGGCATCGGAATGGTCCGTAGCCATTTTCTCATAGATTTCGGCCATCTGCTCCTCCAACTGAATAACCCGTTCGAAGGCGCCAAGTGCAACATGAAAAATGCTGTCGTCACTTTCATAGGACAGTAAGTCCTGGTTTAAAAAACCGATGGTAACATCTTTCGCTTTGGTAATGCTTCCTCCTGATAATGAATACTCTCCATTAATCACGCGAAGCAAGGTCGACTTACCCGTTCCATTCTGCCCAATTAGTCCAATTCGCTCTCCAGGTTTTATCTGCCAACCGGCATCTTTGAATAGGTAGCGTCCACCAAATTCAAAACTAAAATTTACCAAATCAATCATTGCGCGGCAAAGGTAGCCATTTGAAAGAATCTTCTAATAGGATTCCTTGGATGGCATGATTTCTGAATTGGATAAATAGATGTTACTACACCTAATCACACTTTGGTTTTTATTCTTCCCAACAGAAATTAATGCGGAACGCTCTATTCCTGTTTATGATTTTGAAGCATTTGAACCAATTCTGCACCGCCAGTCTGACACCCTTTATGTGGTAAATTTTTGGGCTACCTGGTGCAAACCCTGTGTAAAAGAGTTGGGCGCATTTGATGCCTTGGAACGGCGATTCCCAGGAGAGAAAATCAAGGTGATTTTGGTAAGTTTAGACTTTGAAGAAAATATTGAGAAACAGGTAAAACCCTTTCTTGCACGCAAAAATATTCAGAGTGAAGTGGTGGTATTGGATGACCCGAATTCAACAGCATGGATAGAAAAAGTTGATCCATCCTGGTTAGGAACCATCCCCGCTACCGTTATCTATTCAAAAAAAGGAAGAAATTTCTACGAAAAAGAGTTCGTAGGAGAAGAAATTTATACA
>JALRIQ010000056.1 GCA_023277325.1 Bacteroidia bacterium
CAAGCCTAATATCCAATGCAAGCGGTTCCAAATGCCCAGTACCTTTTTCAATGCATAGGCATTCACCACAAGACAAATCCCCCAGAAATACCACATGGTTGGATGGAAATAGGAGAATGCCCAATATTCTTTCATGTAGCCAAAAGTGGTTTTGATCGCCTCCGGACTCATTTTCCAGATGGGTGCGGCGCTGGATAAAAAGTACCAATTGCCGTATTTGGCATTGTAGTTCAATACAAAAAACACCCAGCCTATGGCCAAAACACCAGGCACCAAAGCGATTAGGAAACTGCGCCATAACCATTGCTTTCGGTTCCATACACCCTGAATATCCATGCGCGGAAAAAACAGGAAAAGCGTTGCAAAAAAAGCCATTGGATAGATGAGGAAGGTTACCTTAAACAAGGCCGATAAAGAGAAAAATACCGTGGCCAATATTCCATCCTTTTTGCTGCTGGAATGAAAGAAAGCCAGGAAATAGGCGCTACCAATTAAGGCAGAGGAAAGCGCTACCGAATCGGATAGCAGGGCGTAGATATAATAGTAAAACACCACCCCACTCATTGCTAAAAGGGTAGTAAGTGCAGCGGGAACAAATGATTTCAGGAGACGCAAACAGGCACTAAAAAATGCCATCATTCCCCCGATAGCAAAAAGCAAATAAAAGCTGCGAAGTATGGCTACGTTTGGCCCGTTTATTTTGGCTACCTGGGCAGTGATATAGTACAATAAAGGGAATTCACTGGCTGCCTTACCCTCATCGCCGAGTATATCGTAAACACGGGGCTCAAAGAAGTCATTGCCGTATTGATAATAGCCCATCGCAAAAGATAAGTTATCGGTTTGGCGGGTGAAATGAATCCCTCGCGGACTAATCCCCAAATACTGAAAAGAACCCACCGCAAAAAAGGCAGCGATAAGCAAGGTGAAAAAAACCAGTTTTGGGGTTTTCTCGACTGCATTATTCAAAAAAGCAGAAATACGTTGAAACAGTTCGATCATGATTAGTTAGCCGACTGCCCCTTTTCAGCGTATGCTTTAAAATCGTGTTTGAGGTTCATCATTTAAGATTAAGCCATAAAAATAAAAAAAGCCGACCACAAGGACCGGCTTTCCAACGAGATTCTGGCAAATTAGAAATCGTTCACGTTCATATTCACACGTTTTGACTCAGTACGCTCGTAGTCGCTGTAGAACTCAACCGTAAAGAGACCTTGTGCTTCTTGATCTTCAAGGGTGATACGCACATCGTCGACCATCCAGTAGTACTGGATAGCTCCCGGGATTTCGCGCAATTCAGCATCTCCAAACTTGTAGGTAAGGATATACTTCATTTCACCGAATTGTTTCTTTTCATCGATAGCACGCTTACCGATAAGCAATATGCCGGTAAAACGTCCTTGTTTATTGAAGACATAATATACTTTGTCCAATAAAACGGTACCAATGATCATTTCATCGTTTGCCAATACATAAGCATTTTTATCCGCTACGTCATTCGACTTGATGAAGTTCAATTTCACACCATCGCGGTAGATCGAATCAACATGACTTCCCCATTTCACTCCACGGAAATCAGCCAACACATAGTGACCGTCGTTGCTTGGTGCTTTTTTCTTTTTGCCCTGTGCTAAAGTGCTTGAAACACTTAGCATGATAAGGCAAATGATTAGTAAGGACTTTTTCATATGCACTAGATTGAGTGACAAAAATAGGGGGGGATGTGAAAATCAGAAATCTAATTCACGAGCGCTTTGTGGATAAAAGCCCCTTAAAAAAGCTTGCGAATATTGCTGAGTTTAATCTGAATCTCCTCAAACTCATCCTCTGCCTTAGAGTCGTAAGTGATTGCACCACCAGCCTGTACGCTTAAATAAGAGTCCTTTTCATTGTACATTATCGAACGAATCACCACATTGAGGTCGAAATTTCCATTTGGATAGATGATCCCAATCGATCCTGAATAGATTCCTCTTTTGCTAAGCTCAAGCTCTTCTATCAGCTGCATAGCCCGAATTTTCGGTGCTCCCGTCATGCTTCCCATGGGAAATGCATTGAGGATAGCATCGCTCCAATGTTTATCCGCACGCAATTGGCCACTTACCGTGGAAATCATTTGATGCACATTGGTGAAGCTATAAATACCAAAAAGTTCCTCCACTTCGATGCTGCCATATTCGCAGCTGCGGGTGAGATCGTTGCGCACCAGGTCGACAATCATCACATTCTCTGCCCGGTCTTTTTCCGAATGCAGCAATTCCTTTTTCAGGGCCCCGTCTTCCAACGCATTCGCCCCACGCTTTCGGGTTCCTTTGATGGGTTGAGAGATTAATTTCCCTCCCTCATTTTTGAGGAAACGTTCTGGTGAAGCACAGAGAGTATAAATCTGGTCCATTTTCAGGAAAGCCGCAAAAGGCACTTCACTGCGCGCCATCAGCTGCTGGTATAAACTTGAAGGATGTATCTCCACCTGTTCTGCATAATACTCCATGCACAGGTTCAATTCATAAACCTCTCCCTGGCGGATGTATTCAATGACTTGCTCAACTTTATTGAGGTATTCATCCTTCCCCATTCTGGGTTGCAAAACCACTCCATCCGGTTTTTGTATGGATGATGGATTTTCTTTAAAAAGCTCATTTGCGAAAGCCTTTGCATCAGAATAGGATTGAATATGAAGGGTTGTTCCATCAAAATCCAGGAAATGTTCCGGCTCAAAAAAGCAAGCATCCGGAGCGTGGACCAAATCCAAATTATTCGAGCTCAGATTCTCCAGCTGATTTTTTAAATCATATCCCAGGTAGCCCAATAAAGGCAGGGAAAAATGGGTTTGCCGCAGCTGATCAAAATACCGGCCTTCATCTTTAATCAATTGATGCGCTCCAATTCCCGCAATCCATCCTTCTGCAATCCAGGAAGGTGCAAAAGGCTCTCCCCGATTTTCCAAAAGGGTAAAATGGGAATATTTCTCGCCCAGGGCTAATACACGTTTGCGCCACAGTTCCTGTTCGGCGTCGGGTATTTTAATGGAATGATGGGTGAGCATGCCGCGAAGATAGTTAGACGAACAGACAAACAAGATTGCCAGATTGCCAGACAATCAGATTGCCAGATAAACAGATTGCCAGACAATGCAATCAATTATGCCGGGCCTGACAATTCATAAATCATAATTCATAAATCGCAAATCATAAATGTATTATGTTTGCGGTGGATTTTGGTTTTCCGGGCGTACCGGAAATTAAAAGGGAACACCGGTGAAAATCTGGGACTGTACCCGCAGCTGTAATCCCCACAAAACGCCTTTGATGTCTAATACCACTGCTCACGCGGGAAGGTTCAAAGGTGGGGAAAGTCAGAAGACCTGCCAGCTTCCTTAACATCAGAACCTTCGGGAATAAAGGTTTAAGATGGAGCAAGGTTAGTCCTCTTCATCCTTTTATTTTTTCCGGTTCTGTGTGCAAAGCATGAAAGGCTTTTTTGTACACATGACACTCCTGGTTACCGCGCCTTTTGCGGTGGCGCAAAGTTTGGATAGTACCCAAATTCTGCGGGAAGCAGAGGTACGCGATATGCGTAAGACCCCGCTCGATTTTGGAAAGAATATCCAAACCTTGCCGAGCAATGCCCTGCAAACCAATCTCAGCAGTTTGCTTCAGGGAAGTAGTCAGGTACTCGTAAAATCTTACGGCGCAGGCATGTTGGGCAGCCTCTCCATTCGCGGAACTGGCGCAGCACATAGTCCGATTCTTTGGAATGGCCTTAATATTCAAAACAGCGCTAGCGGTCAGCAGGACCTCAGTCTGCTTCAGAGTTTTCTTTTCGACAATATTGAGCTGAATGCTGGCGCTCAGAATAACCTGAGCACTGGAGGAATCCTGGGTGGAATCATCCTCCTCGGCCAGCAAAAGATCTATGCCCAGGGTCATGTTCTGGCAGGGATGGATTTTGGCTCCTTTGGCACCCAACGCTATCGATTGGGCTTCGATAGAAAAAAGGGAGCTTGGACCAACCGTTTCCGGGCCACCTATCAAGGTGCTGAAAACAATTACAGCTTCACAAATCGCGTTGTATTGGCCGATTCTACACAAACCCTGCAACACGGACGCACCGATTTATTCGCCGCGCTGAATGAAACCCGATACCAAAGCGATGCCGGCTGGGAAGCAGGCATAAGTGCCTGGTACCAAAGAGCAAATCGCGAAATTCCAGAAACGATGCTCGCTCCATCGCTGGCCATGCAACAAGATGAATCTATTCGTGTGAGTGGCTTTTGGGAAAAAGGAGATTCAAATAGCTTTCTGCGCTTCAGCAGCGGACTTTTCACTGAGAACTTATGGTTCCACGACCCGGAGAAAAAACTCCAGGGATTGAACAATAGTCAAAGCTGGGTGAACCAGGGCGAATACCGAAGAAATCTTAAAAACTTCTCCATTCAGGTGGGTATGAACTACCAACTTGATTTGGCCGTAAGCAACAGTTTTAAAGAAGAACAAGTACAGATTCAAAGCGGAGCCCTTTATGGAGCTGCCTTTGGTAAAGCTGGAAAACACCAACGCCTTGCCTAGCCTCTGAGATTCCCACACGACCGTACCTAAGCATTCCATGATTTCATGGGCTGCTTCGTGCTGATTCGTCCGTGACGCAAGCTTGTCAAAAGCATCGCGAATTCCTCTTGGGTGATCAATTGACAATTGTTCTGCGATGGCTAGGTGCATCGAGAGGTGTAAGAAAGGATTCGTTTTTCCCTCCTCAACATTGAATTCGCGGGTCATCGAGTCTGGCTGTTCCAAGGCGCTGTGGTATTC